>CAIRLQ010000286.1 GCA_903879465.1 uncultured Opitutia bacterium
CAGCTTATCCATTTCCTTGGAAGGTGCCTTGTTCACATAGACGTACAGGTAGCGGGCGAGCGGGTAGCTACCGCTGAGGGCGTTGGCGTAATTAGGCTCAATAAGAGCAGAACCATCAGCGACCGAGAGCGCAAGGGCGCGGACGCCGGAGGTCTTGTAGCCGATGCCGGAGTACCCAATCGCACCGAGGTCGGAAGCGACCCCTTGGACGACAGAGGAAGAACCGGGCTGCTCCTTAACGCTGCCCTTATAGTCGCCATTCTTCAAGGCGTTGTCCTTGAAGAAGCCATAGGTTCCGGAAGCCGAATTACGACCGAAGGCGGAGATGGTCTTACCAGCAAAAGCACCGGTCAGCTTGGCATCACCCCAGGTGTTGATGTCCTGACCACCGCGCTTACGGGTCGAGGAGAAGATGGCGTCGACCTGAGTGAGAGAGAGACCCTTAATCGGGTTATCCTTATGGACGAAGACGGCGAGAGCATCAATGGCCACCGGTATCTTGGTGGGCTTGTGGCCGAACTTAGCAGCGAAGCCAGCGACTTCGGAAGTCTTCATCTCACGGCTCATTGGACCAACCTGAGCGGCACCAGAGATCAGGGCGACCGGAGCTGTGCCCGATCCCTTACCTTCAACTTGGATGTTCACGTTAGGATACTTGGCCTTGAAGCCTTCGCTCCAGAAAGTCATCAGGTTGTTAAGGGTATCGGAACCGACGGAGTTCAAGTTACCCGATACGCCGGAAGCGACAGCGTAGTCAGGTAGCTTAGCGTCGACTGAGACGACCTCGGCAGCCGCGGGGGCGGCCGACTGGGCGGAAGCGACGGTCGCCGTGAAGGCGAGTAGCGCGAGGGACTTGAGGGAGGTGTGCATGTGGTTGGAAGCAGACGCATCATCCCATACAATTGTTACAACCCCGTGTCGGAACGGTGTTTCTTGGGCAATAGCACCCCGCCCTTCGAGGCCCTAAACCCGTTATTTCTTGAGAAATTCCGAAATTAAGGCGGCTGACCGGCTTTCCGCCTCGGCCAAGGGCAGACCCCCGGCGACACCCGGGCGCCTATGACCAGTCTGCTTAAGCCAAGCGTCTCGGAGCATCGTCGAACTCTGCTTGAGCCCCTTAAGTTTCAGCCCCTCGGCAAACGCCGTATCGAGTTTCCATTTCATCATCGGGGCGAGGCCCTCCCAGGCGGCGCGCGCCATGAAGATATGCCCTTCTTCTCCAGGATGAAGATTATCTTTCGCATAGATGAACTTAGGCTCCGCCTGCTTCGCCGCCGACACGGCCTGATGAAGCTTCGGGTGAATATCAACGACCAGCCAGCCGGCCGTACGCTGCTCGACGAGCCAAGCGCCGTAAGCCTCCATCACGCCGTCGTAGTTGATCACATCTATCAGACGATTATCCGGAGCGTAGAGGGGTGGCGTGAGCAGCACCACTTTCGCACCGGCCTTAATGCAGGCCTGCCGGAGACGGATCATGCCGTTCGCGTAGGCGAGCTTGCGCGCGGAATCGAGCGGCTGATAGATGCCGTCATTGATGCCATAGCAGGCGATGACGAGCGTGGGCTTGAATTGATCAAGCACGCGGCCGAGGCGCTCATGCACATCGGGACGAGGAAAACTTCCGCCCGCATGACCAGGCTCGGAAAGGCCGGAGGAAGTCTCACTCGAGAGACCCATGTTCACGATTGTCGAACGCTCCATGCCCTTCTGGGCACGCATCGCGGACTCGACGAGAATCGTCCAGTTGCCTCCGTAGGTGATACTGTCCCCGAGGAAAAGCACCCGCGGCTCCATGTTGTCAGCAAAGAGCGGGACTGTGAACAGACTCAGTAGGCAAATAAAGAGACGAGGCATCCCTGCAAACTTACAGGTCAGCCGAAGGGGTAAAAGCGGATTTGTATGCGACTTATTAACGGCGGTTAGGCCACTTCCGTCTTCTCCCTTGGTCCGGACGAGCTATCGTCCGCTGTCCTGAACCCGCCCATCCACATCAAGGGAGCCCGCACCCACAACCTCAAGGAGGTGGAACTGACCATCCCGCGTTATCAGCTAACCGTCATCACGGGTGTCAGCGGATCTGGCAAATCGTCCCTGGCGTTCGACACCCTCCACGCCGAAGGAAGCCGCCAATACCTTGAATCCCTTTCAGCTAAGGCCCGGGGGATGCTCGACTCCGCCCCTCGCCCCGACGTCGACTTCATCCGTGGCCTCTCCCCCGTCATCGCCATCGCCCAGCGCACTGGCGGCAACACCAACCCCCGCTCAACGGTCGCCACACTGACCGAAATCGCCGACCACGCCCGACCGCTCTGGATCCTGGCCGGCGACCGTCGCTGCCTCAAGGACGGCCACCTCGTTCGCCGCCGGTCGCTCGACGATAATCTCCAAACACTGGAGGAAATTCCGGCTGGGACCCGACTCATGGTCGTCGCTCCAATCGCCAAGGACAAACCATCCCTCCTGATGGAAACTGCGGCCGACCTTGGTCGGCGGGGATTCTCGCGCGTCCGCGTCGACGGCACCGTCGCCACGCTCGAAGAAGCCTCGGGCCTTTTAACCGGGCGCGAAGCCAAACAACTGGATGTCGTCGTGGATCGCATCGTCGCCGGGCCCGATCAACGCAGCCGTCTCGCCGACTCGCTTGAACTCGCCTTCCGCGAAGGTCGCAACCGGGCACTCGTCCTCGCGGAAATCAGCGGTCAGTGGCAGGAGTTTCCCCTCTCCCTGCACCTCTCCTGCGAGCATTGCGGAGAAACCTACGAAACCGTCAGCCCACGCGCCCTTTCCCATAATCACCCCGACGGCGCTTGTCCGGACTGCGGCGGACTGGGACGACAACTCCGCTTTCAGGAAAGCCTCTCCGTTCGTGACGATTCGCTTTCCCTCAACGACGGCGTCGTGAAGCCGTGGAAGTGCGCGACCCGCAAGACGCTGATCCGCCGGAACGCCATCACGCGCGCCCTCGCCGAACAAGTACCTTTCGACCTGAAGACACCGTGGCGAGAGTTACCCAAGGCGACTCGCGACTTATTGCTCCACGGCGATAAGAAGCGGGTCTTCCTGCTGCCGCCCCCCAAGGGCCGCAAGCCCGTCGAGACCGTCTGGGCGGGCATGTTCGCCGAACTTGAGCACGCCTATCGCACCACCACCGGCGAATCCCTCCGCCAGCGCCTGCTGCAATTCCAATCAGGCTCCGTCTGCGCGGGCTGCCAAGGCCAGCGCCTCTCCTCCGCGGCGCTGTCGATCCGTTTAGCTGAGAAAAACATGGCTGAGTTCCTCGCGTTGCCGATTCCGGCGGCGCTCGCCTTCACCCGCCAACTGGCGAAACACCCCCGCGTGATGCCGGCTGAAGAGGCACGCCGAGGGCTGGAGCAACGCCTCGCCTTCCTGAACGACGCCGGCCTGAACTACCTCACCCTCGATCGCGAATGTAGTTCGCTTTCCGGCGGCGAAGCACAGCGCGTCCGCCTCGCGACCCAACTCGGCCTCGGCTTGGTTGGCGTGACCTACGTCCTCGACGAGCCCAGCATCGGCCTACACCCGAGCGACCATCAACGCCTCATCGGCTCAATCCGCGGACTGCGAGACCTCGGCAATACCATCGTGGTCGTGGAACATGATCGCGACATGATGCTCGCCGCCGATCATCTCGTCGAAATGGGACCAGGGGCCGGAGTGGCGGGCGGTCACGTCATCTTCGAAGGCACGCCCACAGCCTGCGCAGCGCACACGAGCTCGCGCACCGGGGCGTATCTTTCCGGGCGAGCATCGCTCGCGGGCGTAATCCCCCGCAAGGCCCCAGGCAAGGCGTTGCTTACGGTCAAAGACGCTACCGAACATAACCTTAAAAACGTCACCGCCTCTTTCCCCATCGGCAATCTCACCGTCGTCTGCGGAGTCTCTGGTTCGGGCAAGAGCACGCTTGCGATCGATATTCTTTCCGCGGCCGCGGCACGCAAAATCAATGGAGCCAAGATGGTCCCAGGCCGTCACGGCGGCATCGAAGGCCTGGGAAAAATTGTCGCCTTCACCGCAGTCGACCAAGAGCCCATCGGCCGCTCCCCTCGCTCCAATCCCGCAACCTTCACGGGCATCATGGACCTCCTGCGTGACCTCTGGTCCTCGCTGCCACTTGCGAAGGCCCGCGGCTACGGGCCCGGCCGCTTCAGTTTCAACGTCCGGGGTGGACGCTGTGAAACTTGCGCAGGTGAAGGCTCCGTGGCGCTCGACATGCAATTCCTCGGCGAAACGTTCGTCGACTGCCCCAGTTGCGCTGGCCGACGCTTCAACCGCGAGACGTTGGAAGTGCGCTTTAAAGGCTTGAGCATCTGCGAAGCACTAGATCTCACCGTCACCGAAGCCGCCGAAGTCTTCAAGGCCCAGCCGCGGTTGGCGGAAAAATTGCGCACCCTTTCGGAAGTAGGCCTCGGCTATATCAAACTCGGACAGGCTGCGAACACCCTCTCAGGCGGCGAAGCCCAGCGCCTGAAACTCGCTTCCGAACTCGCGCGCCGCGATCACTCAGGGCGCCTGTACGTCCTCGATGAACCCACGACTGGCCTGCACTGGGATGACATCGCCAAACTGCTCGCACTGCTCGGACGCCTCCGCGACGCGGGGGCCACACTCATCGTAATCGAACACCATGCCGACGTGATCATGGCTGCGGATTGGGTCATGGAGCTCGGTCCCGAAGGCGGCGCCAAAGGTGGCGAACTCATCTATGCGGGCACGCCCGATGGTTTACTCAAGCTGAAGAGTTCCCCGACCAGTCAGGCCCTACGCCCAGCCTAAGGCTCAGAGATGCGGGGCGATCAGCGCGGCGCAGGCGTCGAGATCGGCGATTTCCGCAGGGGTGAAATCGTAAGGTTGCATCTTACCGATGCCTAGTACGCCGATGACCTTACCGTCGGGACCGAGCACGGGGACTGCGAGAGCGCCTTGGACGTTCGTCTTGCGGGCGTCCGGTTTGGCGACGCCGCCGAGATCTTCCTGCAGATTGCAAAGCTGCACCGCCTCCTTGCGCTGGGCGGCACAACCAGCGATGCCCTTGCCAAAAGGAATGTTATCAATCTTAGGCAACAGCATCGGGAGCACCTGCGGCGGAATTCCCGCATGGGCGACCAAGGAGAGCAGCCCCGTCGCTGGATCGGTCCGGTGCATCGTGCCCGTGACGCATTCGAAGTTATCAAGCGTGCGGGCAAGCACGTCGTTCCAATCAGGAGTACCGATGAGCAGGGCCGAAAGACCTAGGGTGCGTTGTGACATGATGGTTAATTAGACAGCCTCGTGTGACATCCGTTCCTTGAGCCAGACGAGACCCGAGGCTTCATCACTGAAAATGCCGTCCAGCTGGGCCTCAAAAGCCTCGTCTAGGATCTGCGAAAACCAGCCGGCGGGCTTATGGCCCATCGCGATGAGATGACGACCTAGGATGATCTTCTTGGGGGCGGTCGAGGCAATCTGCAGGGCGGCCGCTCGTTCGGCGAGCCATTCGCCGTGGGGCGACGGGCCATGCATGCTCGCAGCGCCGCGACCACGGCGGTCGGCGAGATCGACACGGCAGAGTCGGTCGATACGAACGACCTTGTTGGCGAGGCGGCGGACAGCAGCATCGCCGGCGCCGGCCTTGTGAAGATAATAGGGCTGGCCGTGCCAGCGCACAAGCGGCAGGACGGAATCAATGAGCTTCGCCTCACGTGTGATCTGCGCGAGGAAGCGGGGGGCGAGGTTGAAGCTTTCCTCTTCGTGGCCGTAGGCATGCCAGCGGTCGTCCTTCTCCTTCTTCGTCGTGGTCGCCTTGCCGATGTCATGCAACAGCACGGAGAGTCCAATAATTAGGTCCTCATCGCGATCACCAACGCGGATTTCCGCGAAGGCGTCGAGGCAGGCGCAGGTGTGATTCCAGACGTCGCCCTCGGGATGCCATTCGGAATCCTGCGGTACGCCAATCATCGCGTGCAGCTCCGGGTAGAACTTCGTCCAGCCACAGTCCTTCAGGAAAGCCAGGCCCACCGAAGGCTTGCGACCGCGCAGAATGAGCTTCGTCCATTCTTCCATGAGACGCTCTGGAGGTAAATTGTCCTGCGAAAGCGAGGCACAAAGTGCGACGGTCTCGGGCGCCACCGTGAACTCAAAGCGGGCAGCAAACTGCATGGCACGCAGGACGCGCAGCGGATCTTCCGAAAACTTTTCTGAGACATGGCGCAGCACGCCGGCCTGCAGATCGGCGACGCCACCCCAGGGGTCGACAATCTCACCCGTGAAAGGATTCCACATCACCGCGTTGAGCGTGAAGTCGCGTCGTTCCGCAGCGTCCTTCGGCGTCATCGTCGGGTCGGCCTGCACATCGAAATCCGTATGCTTGGCACCCGTGCGGTTCTCGCGACGAGGCACCGAGACATCGACCGGGAAGTCCTTGAGCTTCGTCACGCCGAAAGCGGCACCAACGGTGATAATGCCGAATTCCTTGCGCAGGGCGGATTCGATTTCGCGCGTCCCCAGTCCGTAGACCTCGATGTCGACGTCGACGACCTTAGCGCCCAGCAGCGCATCGCGCACGCAGCCGCCGACCATGTAAGGGTGGCCGCCCGCGGCGCGGAGTAATTCGACGACCCGACGAACCGGAGCGCGGTCGCCGTCTAGGCGAATTAAATCTGGCTTCAGGTCAGGCACGCAGGAGACATACCTCGGCGGCGATGCCGAGGCGAGTGGTTTTACAGACTCAAAGGTTGGTCGTGAAACCTTCCTTCAACAGCCAGGCCTTGGCCGTTTCACGACGATCGCCTTGCAGGACGATTTCTCGGCCCTCGAGGGCGCCACCCGTACCAAGAGCGCGCTTCATCTCCTTGAGCAAGGCTTCGCGCATACGCATTTCCTGCGACTCAATCCAAAGGCCCTTCAAAATCGTCACCTCTTTACCGCCGCGGCCGGTGCGTTCATATTGCAGAATGACCTTACCCAGCTTCAGCTTGGACTTCGCCGCCGGCACGACGAGCTTGGGCGGCGGGCCGGGCGGGAGCGCCTGACCGTCCAACTTATCAAAAGGACTTCCGCTCATGCGCCGCGGCCGCAGGTCCCCGCACCCGGTGTACCACCC
>CAIRLQ010000287.1 GCA_903879465.1 uncultured Opitutia bacterium
CCTGGATACGGGTGTTAGCGGAACGTCGGTAAACCGAATCCACGTCCTTGAGCTGCATCAAGGCCCAGGGGGCGAGGATGCTATCTCCATTCTTCGTCAGGACGATGTCGTCGGCAATGTATACGCAGGTATGCAGCCCCTCGCCATTATCCAAGAAGCAAAGCACGTCGCCGTAATGATAGGGTGCGTCGATGGTCGCATAATTATTGAGCAGGTGCTCGGCGGCCAGGCGCGTATCAAGGTAGAAATCCTTGGGGGTAAGGTTGAAGAAGTTGAGCGACGTCCAGTGGCAGTCCGGGAAACGCCCCTTAAGGCCGAACTCCATCTCTGGGAAAGTGTAAGCACGCTGGCGCATCAGCGAGGGCAGGAAATGCGTAATATCGACGGTCTGTGGCGCCCGGCGCTGCGTGATCGCATTGATAAAAGTCAGGCGAGGCGCATCGGTCTGGCCTGCCGACCAATAATCAAGGAACGCCTTACGGTCGCCTTTCAGCGGCAACTGCAGCTCGACGACGAGACTCCGCACCCGCGTCACCGTGCGAAAGATATTACTCACATCCTGCGGCCCCTTCGCCAGCGTCAGTAAGGCCTGGATATCACTGAAGACAATCGCACCGCCCCGGCGCCAGAGCAGTTTACGCATCAACTCCTGCTGGGGAGCCGTGAGCGCCGTCTCCGATAGCCAGTCGTCAATATCGCCACCAAGGATAAACACCGGATCACGCTGATATTCATTGGCCGGATATTTCGCGAGCTCGAGATAGAGGGCACTCCGAACCTCGGCCGAGAGGGCCGTCAGATCCTCGACCTGGGGATAAAGGCTGACGGAATTGCCGCTGACAATCATCCGTCCCGGGCTCAATAAGTGCTCAATGACATTGGCGGGGACCGCCACGCGCCCGAGCAAGGCGCGAACCCCCTGATCCGTCATTTGATCGAACGTCCAACGCGTCACGGAGTTTGGCTTCGCGATCACGGCGAGGAGGCTGTCCGGCGGTTCCAGGTAGACGGCCCGGACTTCCAACTGACCCCAGGGGCCCGGCTTCGCCGTCCACACGGGCTCACCGGCCGATAATTGCACACCGATAGCGCCCAACGAAAGAAGGAGAGAAAAGAGGCGATGAAGCATTTGACATCTTTTTGACAACACCATGAAGCGAAAGTTTCAACAAAAATATTTTTGTTATTTCCCTTATCTTAGACCGGTTGACTCGAGCCGCCCCCGCAAACACAACGGTGGCATGTCCCACGACGGCTTCCATGTCCACGGCCCGGACCAGCATGCGGTCGAACACCAAGCACAGCACGGTGAGGCGCTGGCGATCCGCGTCTCGGTCATGACGGCGATCCTTGCGACCTTCGGCGCCGTCTTCAGTTTCCTCGGCGCCGCGCATCAGAGCGACGCCGCCAACCTTAAGAATAACGCGATTCTGGTGAAGAACGAGGCCAACCAACTGCGTACCAAAGCCGCGAACCAATGGTCCTTCTATCAAGCGAAGAGCACGAAGCAGAACCTCGCCGAACTCGGGGTCAGCCTGACGAATTCGGACGAAACTCGAAGCAAGCTCACCGCGGAGATCGAGCGTTACAAAACCGAGAAGGCTGAGATACTTAAAACGGCCAGCGCACTCGATGAAGCCGCGGACCGCAAGGATGCCGAAGTGGGGCCGCTCGTTGAAGGGAGCAACCGGCTGATGCATCCGCACCACACCCTCGCGAAAGCCATCACGCTCATCCAGATCGGTATCGCCCTCGCCTCCATCTGCGCCTTGACGAGGGTGAAAGCCCTCTTCTGGGCTTCCGCCGCCGCCTCGCTCATCGGCATCCTCCTCGCACTGTCCACCCTGTGGACCCATGAATCTAGCCCGACGCATGGCAGCGAGCCCGCCCCGGCGGCCGCGCACGCAAAGTAGCCCACCGGTGCGTTTCGCGTTGTAGGGACGAGGCTTTATCCGCACGGATAAGCCCCTCTTTTCATTCCCGTGGCCCGTTCTAAATCCAAGAAGTCCTCCCCCGCCCCTCGTAGTCGTACCGGCAAGCCTGCCAGCCGTCGCACCAAGGCGCCCGCCCCGCGGCAGGCCAACGCCAGTTCGACCTCCACCCCCGAGGCCGCCAAAGCCC
>CAIRLQ010000288.1 GCA_903879465.1 uncultured Opitutia bacterium
CGCTAAAAATCGTCTGAAGGGCAAAAAACTGCAGGGCAGGGTGTGGCAGGATCGGTTGCAGGATTTTTCCGTACCGAAGGGCGCCAAGTATGATGTGGCCCATTGCTTTGTCAGCACGTTCAAATACATCGATACCGAAGCTGGGGCTGTTAGTTCGTTGCGCCGCATGGCCGCCGGTCTTCGTCCGGGTGGCCTGCTGCTCTTGGGTCTGCACCTCACTGATTATAAGAACAGCCCGCCTGACCATGAGCGCTGGATTGGTCGTAAACCGGGTATCCGAGTGGTCAGTGATACCTGGTCCGCCCCGGCCAACCGTAAGTCTCGGACCGAGGCTATGCGCACACGCATGCGAATCACCGAGAAGGGTGTGACCCGCGTCGAAGAGACCCACTGGAATTTCCGGACCTATTCGCCTCAGGAAATCCGTGCCTTACTCGCACGCGTGCCTTCGCTCGAACTTGTCGTCTGCCACGATTTCCATTACGACTTAGATTCCCAGCGGAAGCTCGACCTTGAGTACTCCGACGTGATTTTGGTCCTGCGGCGAAACTGAGCCCTGTGGAGCTTGCTAGACGCCGTTAAACTCTCTTGCAGGCCCTTGAACGCCCGCACCTTCGACGGACTAACCGTCGCTTGCGTCCGCAGATCGACCTCCCAGTGTCTGGCCAGCCCCCTCGCTATGTCTTCCCTTAAGTTGCTCTTTATTGCCTCTCTCTCGAGTCTCGCTACTGCGGCCTCGGGATTTGACCTAATCTATGATGCAGGCTCAAAGTCTATTATCATCTATCCCAGCAAGCCGACGGACGTCATCCGCTATACGCTCAACGGTAAAGATCCCGATTTCAGTGCCGGGAATTATCTGGCCCCTATCGAGTTGCCGCACGGTGGCATCGTGAAGGCAGCACAATTCGATGAGAAGACACTCGTGGGCCAGCTGGTCACTAAGTCGATTCCGAGCGACCCTTCGCATGCGCCAAACTCCGCGGAGACTCCGCTGACCCAAAATCGCGACTGGCGCTCTTATGATTGGGTCACCCGCCATAACGAGATTCTCGCTCTCAATAAGCCTGGAGCCATCAAGGCCGACGTGGTCCTCATCGGGGACTCTATCACGCATTTTTGGGGCGGGGAGCCGAAGGCCACGCGTATTAACGGAAGGGACTCGTGGTTGAAGTACGTTGCCCCGCATCATCCGGTCAATCTTGGTTACGGTTGGGACCGGACTGAAAATGTACTCTGGCGTTTGCAGCATGGGGAGATTGCTGGCCTGAAGCCCAAGGTATTCGTCGTTCTCATCGGGACGAATAATCTCGGGATCAATACCGTGCTTGAAACCGCCGACGGGGTTGAGGAAGTCTGCCAAGAGCTCCGTAAGCGTGCTCCTGGGGCGAAGATCCTCCTACTCGGTCTCCTGCCTCGCCAAGAGCGTCCTGACATTATGCGCAATAAGGTGGCCGACGTGAACAAGATCTTGAAAGACCATGCGTCGAAGATTTCCGATGCTTACCTCGATTTAACCTCCAAGTTTTTGGCTCCGGACGGTCGCATTACGAAAGATATCATGCCGGATTTCCTGCACCCCACGGATAAGGGTTACGGAATCATGGGTGCTGCCATTGATGAGCAACTCAAGGCCTGGGGTTTCTGACCGGATTTCCTAGCAAGGTATCGGGGGATTTCGGAAGATGGTTTGCACTGTTTTATGTAGTTTTAGGTGACGTCGTTTTCGTCTTTCTTGCCACGGGGTATACTTGCCGTAATTTAATCCGATGCGTTATCTGCTCTTTGTCTGGATGCCCTGCCAGCTTTGGCTGGTTTCCGCGTTGGCGGCCCCCCTTACGCCTTTTCCCAAACTGGAAAAGCCCCCGGTCGCGACGACATCCTTCACACAGGTGAACGAACTCCTTGGGGCCGAACTCTTTTCGGATGATAAGCTTTGGGATGACGATTTGGCGGTCTTGGCTGACCGATTGAAATGGCCATTGGAATCGCAGACCTCAAACGAGAGCAGCTTTAGATCTTATCCCGCTGCTTCCACGCTTCTCTTTGGCAGCCGGCCATACTCCATCGCATTATACGGCGATAAGAGCGGGCCGACGATGCTTTCGATTATCTTTGCCAATAAAGGTGACGCCGTGACCTATACACCCAAGGCAGGTAAGCCTGATAAGGAGGCGCTCGCCGGCCGCGACGCTCAGATTAAGGATTTCAAGAAAGCCATCTCGGACGACAAGAAGAACCTGACCTCTGCCTTGACCAAGCTTTTTGGTGCTCCGGTTGCCGAACGCATGGGGCAGGGGAAGTCGATGAGTGAGGCCTGCCAGCGATGGAATTGGAAAGATCATGCCTTCCTACTCACGGCTCCGCGTGACGAGTATGTCGCTCTCCGTCTGATGCCGGCGGCCGTCGCCGACCAGGGCGGTAAGTCTCGCGTGTCGGATAGCGAGCTCATCGCACGTTCCAAGACCCGCATTCAACGCCGTGAGAACGGTGACGTAATCCTAAAGGATATTCCGATGGTGAATCAAGGACCCAAGGGGTATTGCGCCCCGGCGACATGGGAACGTGCACTTCGGTATATGGGGATTTCCGCTGATATGTATGCCTTGGCGATGGCGGGGCATAGTGGGGCCGGTGGAGGGACCTCTTTGAGCGCTCTCGCCGCCGGAGCTAAGGACGCGGTTGTTGCTGGAGGGCGAAAAATTGAGAGCGGCTCCATGGCCAAGATCGACCCGAACTTCGTCGCCAAATACGTCGACCGAGGGCTTCCGATTATCTGGGGTATGTTCTCGACCAAGGAATATAATGCTTTGGCCAATGAGCGCATCAAGCTGCGCGCCGACATGAAGGATCCGAAGGTATGGAAGAAGGAGCTGGGGTTGGGTCGTAAAGACCCCAAGGCGCCGAAAGTGGATCATTCGACGGCGCACGCCTGTATGATCATTGGTTACAACAAGGAGACCGGTGAAATTGCTGTCTCAGATTCGTGGGGGCCTGAATTCGAAGAACGCTGGGTGACGGGGCCGGAGGCAACCGCCGTCAGCCAGGGTGTCTTTCAGGTTATTACCTACTGAGTTTTCTGTCGCAACTCGCCGTACCGCCGTCGTTTACGTGCATCCTCAAATGGACTTCATGACGGACTTGGCAATTCCTTGGATGACCAGATCGTTCACCGGATGCAGTTCAGGGTAATTCTGATTCTCGGCCTTCAGGTAGACTTTAGTGCCCTGCTTAATTAGGCGCTTAAGGGTGGTTTCTCCGTCGATGAGTGCGGCGACGATATCGCCATTTTTGGGATGCCCAGGTTCGATAATCACCGTGTCACCGCTGTCGATGCCGGCATCGATCATCGAGTCGCCGCGAACCCGGAGCGCGAACGATTGGGGAGGGCGGCGGCGTGAGCTAGCGGACATGGGTGCCTGCATGGTGTCGAGGACGCCGGAAGATTCGGTATAGTCGGGGAGGCCGGCAGGAATTGCTCCAAGGTAGTTTAGGGATTCCAATTGCAGCGCGTTTTCATCCGGGCCTTCGTAGCGGATGACGATATCGGAGAGGTCTTCGACGATGGCGGCAGGGGCGACCTTGTAGGCACGTGCGGCTCCCGGGATGCGCTGGAGGACCCCCTTGCGTTCCAAGGCCTGCAGGTGCCCGAAAACGGCATTGGTCGAGGCGAAGCGGAACTTGGCCTGGATGTCCCGGATGGATGGCCAGTAGGAGTGCTCGGCCACGTGGGCTTTCATGTAGTCAAGGATGGCGGCCTGCTTCTTGGTGAGTTCTTCCATAGTGAACAGATGTTCTATGAAAAGTTGTTCACTGTCAAGTCTGAGCCAAAAGCCTATATATTACCCTTAAAATTCAATAAAAGGAGCCCTAGCTTTACCGAATGGTTTCTTGGAACTTGAAGGGCGGCCTCCTGTCTGTTTCTAGACCCTACCCTAATATGAAGCACTCCTACTCCCTTGGTATCCTCGCTCTGATGGCGGCTACCTCTTCCGCCCACGCCTTCAGCCTCCCTGTGTCCCCGTCGACACAGTTCGCCAATAACGTCTCCCTTAACTATATCCAGATCAGTTCCGCTGGGTCCACCGGACACAGTAATGAATGGATTCTCGGCGCCACCGCCTATCTTGGCACCTCTGATTTATTCGTCCAGGGCGTTGCCGCCGTTGGGGGTGACTTCGGTAACGGCGGCGACCTCGTCCAGCTCGGCTACCGCTTCAAGAATGTCGCCGGCATCGCCGACGCCGCTCTCGCGATTGGTTCCGACGAGCGCTACACCCTCAGCCTCCACCGCGCCCTCGGCGCCGGTTTCGGCGCTTGGGTTACCTACGTCCGTCAGCATAACGACGACCAGTATGGTCTCACGATCAGCAAGATGCTGACCCATGACTACTCGCTCGATCTCGGCTATAGCCGCTATCAGGCAGCCAGCGTTAATTCTGACATCTGGTCCCTCGGCGTTCGTCGCAAGTTCTAAGCCGACCCTCCGATGATGAGCGAGTTGCTCATCGACTTTAAAGCCGCCGATTAAGTTCGGCGGTTTTTTTGTACCTGCCTGACATCGGTTAACCCTATCACTCGTCCGTGCCTACCCGTCGGTGGTTCACTTCCGTCATGGGGCAGGGGTTCACGAGGTTTTACTAACGGCGAAAAGTGGTACGGGTGGAAGAGTCGCTTTCTATTAGAGCCCCCTAGTCGAGGGATGGCTGCGGGGGGCTGTCCTAAAAGACGTCGAGATTTATTTAAGATATTCTTCCCCGTAGGGGAATCACCGTCAGTTCGGCCGCCACCGACGGGTTTTCAGGAATCTCATGTATACTGCCCTCCATATGCCCCGCCTCACCCTCCAATCCAGAGCCTTCAAGCAGAACGCCCGCTCCATTATATGGTTGGACGTGGAGATGCGTAAGGCCGATGTCTTGCCAGCCCTGACGTCGGTGCTTTGGCCCGAGGGGCTAATGACTTATGCGCATGATGCCATTCTCGCGGAATCAGCGGAAGCCCGGCAGCTGGTGTTCCTGCCGTGGAAGGAACTGGCGAGCCAGGTTGTTCAGCAGGCCATGGCTTCAGGTAGCCTCATCGCCGGCTATAGTATCCCTGAGCGTGACGTGCTGATGGCGGCTTGCCCTGAGCACACTGAATGGATCAAGGAGAACTACTTTAACGTGAATGCCGCGAAGTGGTTTAGGAACAATCAGCCTGAAATCTATGCGGAGGCCTGCCGTCTGGCCGGTGAGCGGCGGAAGCCCGGCCTGAAGAACTTCCTCGTCCAGACCGCGGTCGGCTATCCCTATAAGCGATAC
>CAIRLQ010000289.1 GCA_903879465.1 uncultured Opitutia bacterium
CCGCTGGGTACCCGAGCTCGCCAAGCTGCCCGCCGAGTGGATTCATAAGCCCTGGGAAGCCCCCATGCATGTCCTCGCCGAAGCCGGCATCAAACTCGGGAAAAATTATCCCGTTCCGCTGATTGGACTCACGGAAGGAAGAGATCGAGCGTTAGCGGCACTCAAGGCCTTAAGGCCTTAAGAGGGGGCAAGTGGGCAAGGTGACACTTTGACAAGGGGAGATTCATTTCCGTCGTGCCCACATGCCAGCGTGCCAGCATGCCCCCCTCGAAGGCGAAGCCTTCGCTGGTAGGGATGGCTCTCCGAGCCGTCCGTTCGCCGCAGAGATCCGAGCCTCATCCGGCTCAGCGGCGGGCTCGGAGAGCCCGCCCTACCCAAGACACCGCAACATCCTGTCCGGTTTCCGGCCTCCCTTTGAGCGGTTCATCGGAAAGGCGATGGGGTTCGGCCTGACCCTCTTGTTCGGCCGCCGTTATTCGACCTATTTAGAGCCTTCGAGCGCGGCTTTCAGCGGCGCGGAGAGTTCTGGCGGGGATAGCTTTGCCAGGTTCGCCGCAATGAACTTGTGGCGTTTCACGATTTCCACAGGCGGAATAGTAAGAATCTTTGCCTGCGGATGATCGGCCTGAAGTTTGGCGAGGTCGGCCAAGGAGGCGACGCTCATGGTCAAATCAATCTCCACCAGCTTGCCCTTGAATGAAGCCAAATACGTGAAGCCGCCATTGTAAGTCACATAGCACTCTTTGAATCCAATATGGGTGAGATTCGGAATCTTCGCAATCGTGGCCAGCGCCTTTTCGGTGACGCGATTACTCGCCATTTCACCAATGGAGAAGTGCGTCAGACCCGCGTGACCGGTAAAGAAGACAATGCCCGCCTCACTAGCCTGCGAATGGCCCACGGTAAAGCTACGGAGTGATTTGATCTTCGCACACTGCTCCATGCCTTTATCGGAGAAGCTGAGGCCGATCTTGATGTCGGCGATTTTGGAATCAATAAGCGCATCAAAGCCCCTGCCGTCGTACTCCGCAGCACGCGCGTCCTTACCGACAAAGCCGTTGTGGTCGATGCGGATACTGCGCAATTCTGACAGCCCCTTAAATGAGCGCAGCGTGCTATTACGCAGCCAAGGGCCATTGCCATGCAGCGCGACGACATGGCCGCCCGCGTCATAAATAAAGGAGAGCTGCGTGCCACTCTTGCCTTTCACGCTCATGCCGGCGGACTTGAGCTTCGTCGCGTCTAACCCAAGCGCTGTGAGTATTTCAAAAAGGCCCTTCTTCGCATAGCCGGGTAAATCCGCAGCCTCGACCTCGACGCCTTCCGCCACCGGAATCGCCAAGATGATGGCCGCTTCAGCGGGATCCAGCGGAAGATTCAATCCCGCCGCGTTGACATGATGTATGCAAAGAATGGATAAACTGAGTGCGGCGAGCGATTTCATGATGGGTGAGAATGGAGCACGGGGTCAGGCTGTTATTCCTTCTTCCTGCTACTAAAACCCATCGTGGCACGATTTCAGTAACAGGTCACGCCCAGTAACGGCCTGACCCCTTATTCGGCTCCCGGCGGATGCGCCCGTGTGTCAAGCCACTGGGCTGGCGACCCGGTTGCTTGACACACGAAACCTCAAAACTACCTTTCCCCGAGCGACCTAACTTCAACGTTTCGGTGGCCCCACAAGCCGCCCCTCTTCCCCTTAATTCCCATAAACTAAGCCTCCCGATGATCGCACGCATTGCCCTCCCCAGCCTTACTTTGGTCGTAGCGCTTCTCGCGGGCAGCATGCTGCCGGCCAAGGTATCAGCGGAGCCTCCGCGCAAACCGATGGTGGCCGACCTTTACGTGGACATGGGGGCGGGCAAGCCCGGCGATGCGATGACCCCCCAGCTTCTCGATGCCATGACACACGGAGTCGGCGGCACGTGGAGTATGCGGCGCGGACCCGAGAAGACGGACACGCCGCTCGCAGAGTTCACCGTCTCGGCCGCCAAGGGCCACCTGCCCGTGCCGGTCAGCGTAAACGGAGTCATTCACAAAAATGCGGGAAACCAACGCGGCTGGGCGTGTGAGATGGCTTCGCCGGTGCGCTGTGTCACCTACACCTTCAAGACGCCGCACCCGGCGGTCAGCGTTGGCTTCTTTCTAGAATATCATGGCACCAAAGCATGGACGCCGCTCGATTTAGTCTGCATCAATTCGGGCGACGATTTCGTGGTCATGAACACCCGCGAACATCCACAAACGCCGGGCGTCCGCGTCCATACCGGCGACCGCAGCCCCGACAATAAGCCCAAGCCATCGCGCGCCGGGCCGGTCATCCCCCTCGAAGACGGCAAGCTCTATTGGGTCAGTATGCGCTTCACCCAGCACGGCGATTCATCGCTCGCCTTATTCGACCCAAAGACTTTCGAGCAGATCGGCCCGACCTCCACCCTTACTCTCACCTCCAACACCCCCGCCCGCATGATCCAAATCGGGCGCTGCGACAAGCACCCTGGCGTCATCCCGCCGACGACCCTCTATTGGAATGATTTCGTGGCGGATTGGACGACAGCGCGGTTTCCGCTTTTGCCTTAAACTGCGTGGAAACTGCTTTTTAGGGGGCGTGGGAGTTTTGACAAGTGGGCGAACGCCAGGCCAAGGAACTTGGCCGGCGGCCCGGTTCCTTGACACAAGAAACCTCCAACACTACCTTGGCCGAAGCGACCTCACCGTGACGTTACGGTTAGCCCCAGAAACTGCCCCCAACTAATAGTATGTCCTCTTTTTACCGAAGCATTGACACCCTGCGATTGCTTACAACCAGTGCCGCCCTGGCCATCGCATGTGACACGGCGAAAGGTGCTCCCGACTTCAAGGAGGTCGCTCAGCCCTATATCGAGAAGCATTGCATCAGTTGCCACGGCGAGAAGAAGGCCAAGGCTGGATTTCGGATCGACCTGCTAAGCGCCGATTTCACATCTGCCAAATCGGCCGAGCAATGGAAGGAAGTTATCGACCGAATCAATGCCGGCGAAATGCCTCCAGAAGACAAAAAGTGGCCCGATGCCCAACTCTCAACAGGCTTTGTGAACTGGGTGAACAGCCAGCTTCACGAAGTGGAACTCGCCGCCAAGAAAGCAGGCGGTCGCATCCCCATGCGGAGGTTAAATCGCGATGAGTATGCCAACACGGTGCGCGATTTACTGAAACTGGACGGTAATATCGTGAGGCCACTGGTGGAAGACATGCCCGCCGATGGAAAGGCAGAGGGCTTTGACCGAATGGGTGTTGCCCTGTTTTTTGATCAGACTCAAATCGAGCGCAGCCTTGCCGTGGCGGAGAAGATCGCCGCGCTAGCGATTGTCACAGAAACGCCGAAAACGAATCATTTCATAGATAAATTTGGCTTTATGCGCCTGCGGCCACCAGCCGACATGGTCGAAGTCTTTCCGGCCTTTGAGCATAAGATTCCTCGCGGCGCGAAGGAAAGCTTCGTGAAGCCGGACTACATCGAGTTCATCCAGGGCGCACCAACTTATCGAAAAGAATATGAGGGCTGGGGCGGGATTCAACATTTCGCCATCGGGAAGACGGTGACCCGCGATGGTTACTACCGAGTGCGCATTAAGGCCAAGGTGGATAACCGTGGGCGAACCGAGCCGAATAAGTTCAAACTTCAATACGGCATGGACTCACCGATTCAGGCGGAAACGGAGGTACTGCTCGACCCCTCTGGCACGACGGAGGCGATGTTATTCCTGCGCGGACCGGTGAATGGTGAAGTGAAGGGACCGCAGGTGTTTCGTGTGCTATGGAATCACACGGAGAAGGCGGTCATCCCCGAACCTGAATACCAAAAACTGGTTTCCAACTGGACAAGAATCCGCGGAATGATGGAGCAAGCCGCGGTGAAAAGGGTGCCTCAAGCTGAGATGGATGCGCTCAAGAAACAGCGCTCCGAAGCGGAGAAGGCACTCAACGATTGGAAGGGGCAGGCCCGCATCTACAATCCAGCGATGAACGCTGAAAAGCTGCCCCGACTCCAGATTGCGTCCATTGAGATCGAAGGCCCTGTGCAGAAAGCATGGCCGCCAGTCAGTCACAAGTCGCTCTTTTTTGCCGGCGATGAGCGTCATGATGCGGGGTATGCGCGGGAAATACTGACTCGCTTTCTTCCGAGGGCATATCGCCGTCCCGTCACTAAAGATGAGATCGAAGCGATTGTATTAGTGGTGAGTCAGGCTCAAACGAAAGGAAAGCTCACCTTTCCCGAAGCGATGCGGATCGGACTCCAGCGCGTGCTCTGCGCTCCCGGCTTCCTCTTCCTGGAAGAGCCCTCGGGGGCCACCCCTCAGCGTCGGCCCATCACCGACTACGAACTGGCCTCCCGTCTTTCCTATTTTCTCTGGAGCACGATGCCGGACGACGAGCTGCTTGAACTCGCAGCCAAAGGAAAATTACATGAGCCCGCAACGATGGCGACCCAACTCAAGCGGATGCTTGCTGACCCAAAATCAGATCAACTGGTCCGCAATTTTGGCGGCCAGTGGCTCTCCGTTCGCGATTTCGGTTCGGTGCAGCCCGCCGCCGAATATAAGGACTACGACAAGCCTCTGGAACGCGCCGCGAAGGAGGAGCCGTTCGCGTTTCTGGCGGAGATCATGACGAAGAACCTGCCCGTCACGAACATCATTGATAGCGACTTCCTCGTCGTGAACGACCGGCTCGCGAAGCATTACGGAATCAAAGACGTGCAGGGGGCGGAGTTTCGTCGGGTGGCAATTCAGCCAGAACACCATCGCGGCGGCGTGCTTGGCATGGCCGGATTGATGACCTATCTCGCCGACGGGACGCGGACACTGCCCATGAAGAGAGGCTCATGGGTGCTGCGCGAGCTGTTCAACGACCCCCCCAACAATCCACCCCCAAACGCCGGTGAAATTCAGCCGAATACCGCAGGGAAAAGCCTGACCGTGCGACAGCGCATTGAATTGCATCGGCGCGACGACATCTGCGCCTCATGCCACGCCAAGCTCGATCCCTATGGACTTGCCCTGGAGAATTACGACGCCATCGGCCAATGGCGCGAACGCTTCAATGGCGAAGGATTTCGCGGCCCCAAGACGCCCCAACTGGACGTCAGCGGGTCCTTTCCTGATGGGAAGAAATTCGCAACACTGGAAGAATACAAAGCGGGACTCATGCGACAAAAGGATAAGTTCGCGCGCTCCTTCTGCGTGAAAATGATGACCTATGCGCTCGGACGTCCAGTC
>CAIRLQ010000290.1 GCA_903879465.1 uncultured Opitutia bacterium
AGGCCGTCTTGATGACGGCGAGCGGCCGGGTCTCTTTCGTGGCGAGCGTGCGGACCATCCCGATCTCGGGTCCGAAGCCACCCTTGGTCTTCTTGTTGAAGTTGCCGTATTGGCGCCCGGTCTTCTTCGCGGCGTCTCCGGACATCGCCGGCGTGCGCGGTTGGAACTGCAGGGTCGTCCACTGCCGGGCGCTCGTGCCGTCGAATTCATCGGGAGGCGGATCACCCACGCGCCACCAGAACATCGTCGCGGCGTCCTTCGGGTCGGCCGGCAGCTCCTCGGCATAGGCATCGTAGCCGACCGCGTTAGACTGCCCGGCGACCAAGATGAGGTCGCGGGTCTCTGCGTTAGCCAGGTTGGCCGCCAGTAAGGCTAGGCATGGGGTAAGTTGGCGGAACATGGGGTCTCCTTAAGACAACCCCATCGAACTGGGGGAGTTCCACACTTACCTTAGCTCGGGAGCTTTATTTCCCCTCGTTTAGGAGGAAGGTGACCAGTTCCGGGCATTCGAAGAAAGACGGGCCGACCTTGTGGCCTTCGCCGGGGATAATCTTGACCGTGAATTTCCCGCCGAGGGCTTCGTAGCGTTCCTTGAGGAGCAGTGTGTTGTCCTTGTAGGGAACGACGACGTCGGTGTCGCCATGGACGGCAAACATCGGGACCTTGGCGGCGGCGAGGCCGGCCAAGTTGTCGATCGGGTTGAACTCCTTGAGCCGGAAGGTGAGTTCGGACTCGGTCATCTCGAAATCACCGAGCGTTTGCACCTTCGAATTCTTCAGCGGCCAGCTGGCGAGGTTGCAGACCGGATAGATGCCGATCCAGGCCTTCACCTTGTCGGGATTACGGAACGCCCAAGTGAGCGTCATCATCCCGCCGCGGCTCTGGCCGAGCAGGATCGGCTTGGGCGAATAGCCGCGCTTCACCATCTCGTCGTAGAACTTCGTGAACTGGGCGGCGCTCTTCGGGGCGCCGCGGACTTCGCCGAGGTCGTAGCCGGCGATGGCGATGCCCGCCTTCTGGCAGGCGTCGGCGTAGAGCTTATGCTGGATGATCGAGACGCTCCCCTTGAGCGCCGGCGCGTACCATAGCCAAGGCTTTCCTTCCGCCGGCTTCACGGCCGGGTGAATCACTGCCTTCCGTCCGTCGACGAGGAACGTCTCGGCCCCGAAGAGCGAACTACTGGCTAATAGTAAGATGGCGCAGAGAAGGCGAAAAGAAGGAATCATTGGTGATATGGTAGATGCAGGTGAATGACGTCGTGGCGACTACGGTTTTAAGGGGCGTGGGGGATTAGGTCGACTTAATCGGCGAATGGTCGTATCACTAATTTCATTATGGAAACTCCCCCGAAAGCAGCATCCACCTCTCAATATGTTTCCGGGGTTAGCTTCGCGTTAAGCTGGATGTGTGTAACCGGATTTTTGGGTTTCGGGCTGTTTTTTGTCTCCGTAATGGCGGCAGGTTCCGAAAAAGCAGCTCACCATAATGATGCCATCGGAAAGTTCCTAGTACTCTTTATTTCTCTTGGCGTCGGTATGATTACCTTTGCCGGTTGCGCCGGTGGGGCTGCCACCGCCTCAGTCGCACAATCCGACAAGGACAAGAAATGGAAAACTTTTAGGTGGATGATCAGTTGCGGTCTGGGGCTCCTTGCGGCTGGATTTATATTATTCATGATACTTGTAAACTGAACGACGGCGACGGTCGTACGTCTGTCTTTGGGTGTGTTCGCTAACCCCCTGGCGTTGCTGTGTTATAGCTGCCGAATGCTCTGACAGATTTGGCTCTCTTGGGCTTATTTGAACTCGAGCCTGGTCTTCGGCAGCACCGCCTGAATCTTCGCTTGTTGGTCCGGCGTGAAGGGAGCCTTGGCCGGCACGAGTCGCATGGACTTCAGGAAGGCGAAGGGCTTAAGGGCGGGGATACGTTCGTCTGGCAGCGGCATCTTGCCGATCTCCAGATGGTCCAACTGCGTGAGGCCGGCGATGACCTGGAGATCGGCGTCGGTGATGGCCTGGGCGTTGGTGAGCGTGAGGCGACGTAAGCTGGCGATATCCTTGATGAGAGGGATGCAGGCGATGGATTCGAAGCCTTCGCCGAGCTGCAGGGATTCCAGCGGGAGCTTAGCGATGGCCTTCAGCGCCTGCGGGGTCGCTTTGGAGGTGCCGAGTTCGAGTCCCTTTAGCTTGGTGAGCTTGGCGAGATGAGGCGCACCGGCGTCGGTGAATTTGGCGTGCGCGAGGCTGATGCTTTCGAGGTTGGGCAGGTGATCGCACAGCTGGCGGAGGCCTTCGTCATCGATTGAGCTGCCGCGGTGGCTGACGCGGGTGAGTTTCGTGAAGCCTTCGAATTGGGCGTAGGCCTTGCCGGTCATCTGGGTGCCGACGAACGAAAAGTTCTCGAGGTTCTTGAGACCGGCGAGCTGCGCCATGCCGGCGTCGGTGAGTTTGCCGTTGTTGGTGAAGCGGAGGACTTTGAGGTTCGTGAGCTTGCCGATGGGTGCCATCCACGCGTCATTAAATTTAGTCGAGATGATGTTGAGCGACTCGAGTGTCGAGAGGTGACCGACGTGTTCGAAGAACGTCGCATCATAGGGGTCCTCCTTGCGATGGTCGTGCGGCCCGGCACCGGGCACGTTGAGGTCGATGAGCTTTATGCCCTGACCGTCGGTAGTCAGTTCGACCTTGCCCTTGGACGCGGTGACGATGCGTACGACCGCTTCGGCGTGGGGGTCGAGGGCGGAAGCCGTCGCGCAGGAGAGCACGAG
>CAIRLQ010000291.1 GCA_903879465.1 uncultured Opitutia bacterium
GTCGCGTCGATGGGCGAACGCAGCACGAGGCGATCGAGGAGCACCGCGGTCTGGTCGAGCTGCGCCACAGCGAGGGCGTGCTTCGCCTTCGCCTCTTTGGCCGCCATCTGGTAGGAAAGGAGTTCGGAGGCAGATACTGCTCCGCTGTCCTTGATGCCGGTCCAGCGTCGGGCGGCATCTTCGGCACGTTCGGCGGCGGCCTCCGCAGCGGAAACCGCAGCCTTCTGCACGGAGTGCTGGGCTCGTAAATCGCGTTCGTCGAGCGTGAGGATCGGATCACCGGCCTTCACTTTATCCCAGACCTTCACATGGACTTTGGTGACGGTGCCGGAAGTGGGCGAGCCGAGGAGCGTGTTCTCGGCAGCTGCCTCGATGAGACCGGCGGCGGCGATGAGGCCATCCTTATCGCGCGTAGCAGGCTCGTAGGGCGGCGGCTTGATTGGCGTCTCGTTGGCTGTTCCGCGGGTGAGCTGCCAAGCAGCGACGGCACCGGCGAGGGCGAGGGCAAAGAGCAGGATGCGTTTCTTGAACATAAGGAGGGTCAGAGATGGGTGGTATCGAGGAGCTTCGGGTCGTCGACCACGCGGCTGATGCGGCCGTCTTCCATCTCCGCGATTCGGTCAGCGAAGCGGAAAATTCGGTGATCGTGGGTCACGACAACGACACATCGCTCGGGTGAGCATGAAAGGTCGCGCACTAACTGCATGATGTGAGCGCCGGTGTCCTTATCGAGCGCCGAGGTCGGCTCGTCGCAAATCAGGAGCGGCGGCTCGTGCACGAGCGCACGCGCGATGGCAACGCGTTGCTGCTGCCCGCCGGAAAGCGCGTTTGGGCGGCCTTCTTCACGGCCCTTGAGCCCGACTTTCTCGATGATTGCGGCGGCACAGTCGTGAGCTTCATCATAAGGACGACCCTGGATCAGCAGCGGCACCATCACGTTCTCTACGACCGTAAGCGTAGGAATCAGATTGAAGGACTGGAAGACGAAGCCGAGGTTCTTGCGACGGAACGCCGTGAGCTCTTCTTGGCCGAGGCCATCGAGACGTTGTCCGAAAACCTCGACCGTACCAGCCTGCGGCGTGAGCGTACCCGCGATGACAGAGAGGAGGGTGGTCTTTCCGCATCCCGAAGGGCCGACGAGCATGATGAGTTCGCCGCGGCGAGCCTCGAAGTCCGCCTGCTTGAGCGCAACGACTTGATTGTCGGGAGTGCCAAAGAACATATCCACGCCGGAGGCGCGAACTGCGACGGTGTGGGCTAGATGACTCATCCGCGGAAGACGGAGGCGGCGTCAACGCGCGACACCTTGATGATGCCGATGATGGCGGAGACAAAGCTGATCCCCAGCACGAGGGCGAACGTCGCCCAAAGAATCTGCGGGTACATCACGAAAGGCGGCATACCCTTCTCGATCATGGCGCGCCCGATGGCCTGCGCCATCCCGGCCCCGAGACCGAAGCCGATCAGGCCGGCCGTGAAGGCCTGCACAAAGAGCATTCGGGCGATGACGCCCATGCCCGCGCCCATCGCCTTGATGGCCGCGAAATATTTAAGGTTCTCGAGCACAAACGAATAGAACGTCTGACCCGAGATCGCGATGCCGACGAATAAACCGAGCAGGACCGCCGTGCCGAAGGAGAAGGGGATCCCCGTGTTGGTCCAAAACCACCAGAAGGTGTTGCGCGCGAGGCTGCGCTCGCCCCAACTCCAAATCACCGTGTCGGAGGTCCAGGCTTTCAGGCCCGTATCACGTTCGATACGTCCGCAGAGCTCGGCTGGCGTCACGCCTTTCTGCGGTTCGACGAGCATGAAGCTGAGCGTGCGGCGGGCGCCGAGGGTATAACCCTTGGCGCGATCGTAGGTGGTATAGACAAAAGGTCCGCCGGTGAAGGCCCGCTTCACTTTGCAAATGCCAACGATGCGAGCCTGGATGTCGTTGATCTCGAAGGTATCGCCCACCTTCAGCGGCGTGGAACGCGGCTTGCCATCAGGCCCGATAGCCATGCGGCCCATTAGGGAGGCACCCCATTCGTCGACGATGACCGTATCCGGCAGGCGTAGGTCTTCGATACGGCCCTGGGTGAGGACTGCCGGCGCCCCCGCAAAGGTATCCGCGTCGATGCCGACGAGCGTAATCAGCTTGAAGTTGCCGTCCTGCATGCGCGCCTGGACAAAGGAGGTGTGGAGCGGGGCGGCCCAGGCGACGCCGTCGACGGAGCGCACACGGCCGAGGTCGGTATCGCGGAGCGGCTTGGCGTCGTTGACCTGCTCGACCATCGGGTCGCTCAC
>CAIRLQ010000292.1 GCA_903879465.1 uncultured Opitutia bacterium
GCTGCCCCCTGCGGAGGCTGCTCCTTCAACTGGCGAATCAATGCGGTCTTTTCTTCGGCATTATCAATGACGATGGGCTTGATGACACCAGGGAACAGGCCCACCTGAAGGCAGAGGTAAGCAAAGACTCCCAAGCAAAGGATCAAAAAACTGGCAACAATGAGGAGGATATCCTTACGGGAGTTCATGTCGTTATGGCTCTTATTTCTTGGGTTCAGCCTCAGGGGATCCGGTAGGCTTCTCCTCCGGAATCGAAAGGTAATCAATTTGCACGACGAAAGCGGACGGACGGCGGGGAAGTGCTAGCGGGCGTTTATCCTCCACCGCCCCCCCCTTAACAGCGGCCACACCAGGAGCCGAAGCCTCCACTGCTTCGGTATTGAAAAAACTCCCGCCTGAACTGACTGAAGCCGCCGCCCCATTAGCGTTGGCAGAAGTGGCCGTACTCAAAAGTTTTTCGATCTCATTCGTAGCATTGCCGACTTCCACCATCGAGATGGCAAAAGGTCGACCCGAGTTGCGCACTTTATTCACAAAGGTGCGGAGGGTCGGCGTGTAACCTACAAAACGTACTCGGAAAGAGAGGGTCTCCACTTGGCCCCTCCGATCGAAAGTGCGGACAGGTGCGAACTCGTCGCTTTCATTGCGGGAAGTGTCGGCGTCAGGCCCGTAACTCCCGGCTCCGGGCTTCCCTTCGGGAATCAAAGTAAACGTCTCGATCGGCTCCCGATCGATGGACTCGAGTAACAGGGGCGACCCTGGCGGGCGGGATTCGACAAGCTGCCGGAAAAGGTAATCGATAATTAAGCGCTGTTTATCGACGTGCTGAAACTCGCGCTTAGGCGAAGTGCCCTGATTACGAATATAGCGGCGAAAACCAAAATCACAGGGCTCGTTGGGGGGCAGTTTGAGATCATGATCGAGAGCCAACTTACGCCAGTCATCCACGGACTGACGCAGGAGGGAACTCAGATCCGCCGAATTGATGGTGGCCTTACCCCGGATGGCGAGGTCCGGATTCCCGGCGATGCTGGCACGGAGCGCAGCAATATGTCCGGTGAGATCGGCAAGGTCGTCCACCGATTTCTTCACGTTATCCGCCGTGAGAGAAACCATCGGCAATCCCGGAGCAAGCTCGTGTCCCTTCAAGAGACGGGTTGTTTCGGCAGCCACCCTCAATAGGGCTACGTCCGACTTGGTCTTCGCGGAGTAAGCGAGATAGGAAGCAAAACCACCCGCGACGAAAAGGCCGGCGGCGAGGGTTAACGCAGCAAAGAAACCGGGGTTCTTTTTTAAATTATCCATGACTTAAAGAACCTTATTCGCCTTGATTACCAAGGTGAAGGTAACTTTCGGCGAGTGGTGTGGCTCTGGAAAGACACGGATTTCTTCACCAGGGACGGCACTGACGTAAGGCGATTTGCGAACCGCATCAATAAGCTGAGACCGGTGCAGGCTCATGACCTTGGCGTTATGCTGCTTAAGATCGAAAGCGACCTCCGTGAAGAGAAACCGGGCCGTAACGATGACTTTGGTGACAATCACGGGGGCGGGCGCAGGCTGACCGACCAGCGGGGTCGGCGCTGGCAAAGTCTCATATTTCACATGCAGCTCCTCTATCCAAGTGTTCTTGCAAGAACCGACCCGCATCTGGAGGTCGCCGAGGAATGCCGGCCAGTTCGATCGGTTTAAAACGACGGATTCAAGCTCCTTACTGACGGCGAGAAAGTCGGTCGCCTTCTTACGCGAGTCATTCAGCGAACTACGGTGTGAGGATAATTCAGCCTGCCGGGCGTTTAAAACTGAGACCTTTTCCTGATTCTGATCCGCAGCAGCGTTAAAGGCCAGATAGACAGGCCAGGGAGCCAGCGCTGCGAGGAAGGCCGCAGCCAGAAGGAATGGCTTACGGGCGTTGAAGGCCTGCTGGGCGGCGATATCGCGCGGAATCAGATTCACGCCCGTCGACTGGGAAAGAATCAGGCGAGCGGCCTCGCCAATGACCTCGGAAACCTGGAACTTAGCACGCTGCACCGTATCCGGCAGGACTTCCGCCCCAAGAATCACAACGGAGGATGGATCAAACTGCTCGACGGGAATGCGCAAGGTTTCGCATAACTGCTCAGCTAGACCGGGAACCTGAGAGCCGCGGCCAGTGACAAGTATTCGCGCAGGCTGCCGGCCGTTAGCGCCACGGCGGATATTGATGAGGCGCCGATTGATATCCTGGGCAAGACGGCGAATAAAAGTCTGGGAATTCGCCTGCAGGATGGCCACCTGGGGGTCGGATTCAGCGAGATGAATCACGCCTGAAAAATAGCCCACCTTGATGGCTTCTGCGGTGGCAAAAGGTTGCCCAGTATTATCCGAAACCCCCTGCGTGAGGAGGTTACCGCCGATATTGGTCGCGGACTGAATATTAACGCCGCCCGGACCGACGAAACTCAGAGTAGTCGAGCGCGCACCAACGTTCACGATTAGCACCTCCTCGGTGGCCGAGCCCCCGGCGAGACGAAAGGCCTGACTGTCGAGTAAAGGTGCCGCCTGAATGGAAGTGGGCCGCAGCCCCGTCCCCGAAACGAGATTGGCAATGCGGCTCGCAATTTCCGTTCGCAGGGCGAACAGCAGGACCTCAGCCTCAACACCGTCGGAAGATATGATCTGGCTGTCCCAGATGACTTCGTTGAGCGGGTAAGGAATAGCATTCTGGGCCTCGAACGCAACAATCTGCGCCTGGCGCGCACGCTCTACTTGCGGCACCTTGAGGGACTTCTGAAGTAGCAGAAAGCCAGGGGCAATGACCGTCACGCGACCAGAAAGCTGATGCGCATTGACCAGGTCGCCCAGGGCCGCAACCGCCGCATTCAACCACTCGTCGTCACCCGTCAGGCCCGGGGCGATTTCTTCGACGTAGAAGTGCTCGAGCACCAAACTGCCGGACTCGGCCGTGAACTGCGACACCGAGACATTCGATGCGGCAAGATTAACAATGGTCGCCTTCTTCTGGCTCATTCGAAAAGAAATAAAAGGGGTTAGCGGGCTCCCGCGTCTTCGCGGATAAACTCAGGAGAGGGCGAGCTGGCTGGCAACTGGTCGAAGATGGAATAAGCTACGAGGTATTGCGGACGCAGAATGCCCGTGTTGGCGGCGACACCGCGATCCGCCAAGTCCTTGGCCCCATCAAAAAGCTTCTTGTCCTGAATCTGCTTGTGCAGGGCAGGCTCCATCCCCGGAGTCGGGCGGCCGCGTTCATCGAACAGCGGGATCTCGTTTCCACCTACTTCAATCTGGACATAATAGTAGTCGGGCGTGCCTTTGAGCCGGTCGCGCGCCACAACATCTCCAGGAAGGTAGAAATAGATCGAACGGCCGCTGGCACCGACCTCCATGGTCAGGATGGTCGCCGAAGCTCGGTAATAAGTGAACTCGCTGGCGTCTTTCGCGGCGGTTGACTTATAAATCTGGGTGACCGTGACCTTCACGCGGTCTACCCACCCCTTATTGGCCGCCTTTTTAGCACCTTCTTTAGGGTCTTTGCTGTCGGGATTAAAATTCGCCTGAAGCTCGACCTGCATGCGAGTCCACGGGTGCTTCTGACCTCCGAGTTTTGCCGGATCAAAGTGAACGGACTTCACGGAAACCGGTGCCTTCCCGCCGGCAGTATTGGTTCCTTCGCCCTTCGTTTGAGCAAAAGATGAAACCACCGACAGGCTCACTGCCATTACATAGGCAAAAACTGCACGTAAATGGGGCATAGGGAAGAAAAGTCTCGGACTGGCACCCCCTTGAAGCAAACGTAAAAGCGATTTTGGAACAATTTGTAATTGCAAAAATATTGCATCAAGCGGAGAATCCGCTCACTTCGTTTTGCGGTGATCAAGCTGGCCATCACACTCATTCTAGCGCTGGGCGCCGCCCCTGGCCCACTCCCGACCAAAGATATGCCGGACAAGGTGGTTATTGCAACCTTTTCTATCGCTGGAGATATTGTGCAAAATATTGTAGGTAAACATGTTATGGTTAAAATAATCGTTCCAGCTGGGAGTGAAATTCATGGATTTCAACTAAGCCCACGTGACGTGAAAGCGCTTAACCAGGCCGTTCAAATCATCGGGATCAACCCCCAGCTTGAGCCGTGGCTGCTGGCTTGGGCTGCATCAGCCCACCAGGAGCACAAAGTGGTCTGGCTAGCCCCAGCCCCGCAGACCAACGGACCAGATCCACATCTCTGGACCGACCCAAGGGAGGTCAGTCGGATGTCTCGATTACTCCGGGCCGAATGGACGCGGAACTTTCCGGATAATGATTCAAAAGAATCATATGAAGCCTGGCTAGCGGAGGTCGACCGGGTCGACGCCGAACTCGCCAAGCTGTTCGCCGACCTCCCCGCTAGTCGGCGATCCTTCGTCTCCCAGCATCCGAATCTCGGTTGGTTCGCCCATCGCTACGGCCTGAGGGTCGCCGGCACCATTCTCACCAGCGCGACGGCGGAAGCCGCCGACCCCTCCGCCTTTCATTTCTCAGAAATCCTCAAACTCATCCGGCGCGAAAAAATCCGCGTCATCGTGACCGACGAAGGCCAGCCCGGCGGCTTCGCCGAAAGACTCGCCCAAGAGGCCGGCTTAGCGGCGCCGCTGAGCCTGACGTTTGAGACGCTGCAGCCGAAGGGACGCGAGGGCGATACTTGGGCCGCTATGATGCTGCGCAACGGCCGGCGCCTTCATACCGCACTACTTGCCCCATGAGTTCGCTCCTCCAATCCATTAGCCGAGCCGCCTTCGCACTACTGCCCACCCTGCCCTACGCGACGGCAGAAAAAGCTGGCTGCGGCGGGCTCGCGGTGAAAGCCCACCATCTCTCCGCCTGCGCCCGTGTCGATGGCCCCATCGCCTTCCGCGGCGCATCCTTCGAAATTCCCTGCGGTTGCCGTACGGCGCTGATCGGCCCCAACGGCTCAGGCAAGTCAACCCTCCTACGAGTGCTCGCCGGGCTCACTCCGGTGCTCGCCGGCGAAGTCGAGGTCGCCGGTGAAAAGCCCCGTCTAGGGCGACGGCGCATCGCCTATCTGGCGCAACGCCCGCATCTCACCGAACACTTCCCACTGCGACTGCGCCGACTAGTACAGATGGGCACCTATGCGCACCACGGTTGGTTTGAAGAATGCTTCCATGGCGACAAGGCCGTAGACCTAGCCCTCTCGCAAATGGGCCTCACGGACCTAGCGGAGCGACCCGTCCACACCCTTTCGGGCGGACAACTCCAACGCGGCCTCATCGCCCGCGCCATCGTGCAAGGTGCCGAATTACTCCTACTCGACGAACCTTACGCCGCCTTAGACCAGGCCAGCCGTGAGATCATCGATAGATTTCTCTTCGATCAGGATCGGGCGTTTACGGTGGTAATGGCGACACATGACCCCGCCGACCTGGGACGATTCGACCGCATCCTAGAAATGCGCGGAGGCACGATTCATACCAGCCACGCCTGCGAAGGCCATGACCACCGCCATGCTTGAACTCATCCGCGAACCTCTGGGGGAAGCGTTCTTCGTTCGCGCGCTGCTCGCCGTGGCGCTGAGCAGCCTCACTTGCGCCTGCCTAGGAGCCTATGTCGTACTGCGCCGTATGGCGTTCGTGAGTACCGCCCTCACCCATTCCATCCTTCCCGGCGTCATCGGCGCCCTGCTCCTGGGAGTCTCGCCCTACCTCGGGGCGCTCATCGCCGCCCTACTGACCGCGGCAGGCGCCGCCTGGCTCGCCTCGCGCAAGGGCACGAGCGAAGACAGCGCCGTGGGCGTGATGCTCTCGGTAATGTTTGCTGGTGGCATCGCACTGATGCAATACGCCAACTCCTGGCGCGACTTTGCGGGACTATTATTCGGAAGCGTCGTCTCCGTCGGGACCTCCGACCTCATCGTGATCGGCGCGACGACCCTCATCGTTCTGCTGGGCTTAAGGTTGCTGCACAAGGAGCTTGAGCTCGCCTCCTTCGATGAAGAATACGCGAGCCTGCTTGGCGCGCGGCCGGCGTTAATGCGCGTCGTTCTCCTGGGATTGGTCGCCCTCGGCGCGGTATCGTGCGTCCGACTCGTCGGAGCGCTACTGACGACCGCCCTCTTCGTCATCCCCGCGGCGACGGGAGTGCTGCTCGGGCGCACGGTCGCGCAAGTCATGGGATGGGGTGTGGCCTGCGCGCTCGGCGGCGGTATCGCCGGCCTCTATCTCTCATACTACCTCCCGGCAGTACCCTCCGGGGCCGGCATCGTCCTCTGCTGTGCGGCGCCCTATCTGGCCGCCCGAATCTTCGCGCCTCGGCGCTAATCAAAAACGAGGCGGGCGGAGCGCCAGCGGCAGGCCCAGCACTTCGCGGGCAACAATCGCCTGACGCAGCGCGGCCCGACCGAAGAACTGGGCGCGCGATTGGGCTCGAGCAGGACGCGTGACTACGAGGGAAGTGTCATCGAGATGGACCGGAGCTGCGACAATCGGGACAATGGCCGGCGGCACCGCGAGCGCTTTCACTGAGGTCGGACGAATCCGGCGTACCCGACGTGCCAATGGCGGCGGTGCGGCTGCGAGCGGCGCGGGCTGGGCGGAATTCAGTTTAAGCTTACCGACCAACCAAGCCACCCCGACGGCCAGGGCGATGACAACCTTGATGAATAAAACCGGCTCCATGCTTAGGCCTTGGCACCAGGCGCAGGACCGTCACCCGCGATGCCCTTGCGCATCTCGGTGTCGGAGCGAAGGTTTTCGAGTCGCTGGAAATCCATATAACCCATGCGGCCGGAACGCAGCGCGTCGGCGAGGGCCTGCGGAATCTGGGCTTCGGCTTCGACCACGCGGGCACGCATCTCTTCGACGCGGGCACGCATTTCCTGCTCAAGCGCGACAGCGGCGGCGCGCCGGATTTCAGCCTGAGCCTGTGCCATGTTCTTGTTGGCGTTCGCCTGAGCTTCCTGAAGCATCGCACCAATATTATCGCCCACGTCGACGTCGGCGATGTCGATCGACATGATCTCATAGGCGGTGTGGGCGTCGAGACCGCGCTCAAGCACGGTCTTGGAAATCCGGTCCGGGTTCTCGAGCACGACCTTGTAGCTCTCGGAAGAACCGATGGTGGTCACGATGCCTTCGCCGACGCGGGCAATGATGGTCTCTTCCTGCGCGCCACCGACAAAACGGTCGAGATTGGTGCGCACCGTCACGCGCGCCTTCACCTTGACCTGGATGCCATCCTTGGCGACTGCGTCAATGGTGGTGCGGCCGCTAGCCGGATTCGGACAGTCGATGACTTTCGGGCTCACCGAAGTGAGCACGGCTTCCAATACAGACTTATTCGTGCCGCGGGTCGCGATATCGATTGCGCACGCTCGATTCCAATCGAGATGCAGGCCGGCTTTCTGAGCGGCGATGAGTGCCTGCACCGTCTGGACGATGTTGCCACCAGCGAGGTAGTGAGCGTCGATCTTTTCGACGTCTACCGAGAGGCCAGCCTTGGTCGCGGCGATCTTGGCGTCGACGATCACCGTGTAGGGCACGCCACGCAGGCGCATACCGACGAGATCGAAAAGCCCCACCTCGGCACCCGCCAGGCGCGCTCGCACCCAAACGGCGAGGAACGAAAGCAGGAACAGGACGAGCAGCAGCAGAGCACCTGCCGCTACGAAGAGAATAATATTGGTTATTTGTTCGGGCATAAGGAAAGTTTAGCGGACGCGGCGGACGGTGACTCGGCCGGAGGCGGCCTCGGTGACGATGACCGAGGCACCGCGGTCGACAAACCCATCAAGGGAAAAGGCTTCGATCAGGACTCCCTCGATTTCAATCGTGCCCGAAGGGGCGAGGGCCGTCGAAGCGACGGCGGTCTTACCCACATAGACGGCATAACCTGCCGCGGCTGGCACCGCTGAACCAGCGTTACTGCTGGAGTTGATCATCGAGCGGCCGATTGAAGTGTGCGGGAGGAAGCGGCGGAAGGCGAAAAACTCCAATGCCAGTACCCCCACGAAAATCACCGAGAACACGGCGCACGAGCCGGGGCCATTCGAAGCCGAGAGATAGATTCCAGCGAAAGACACCACCGCCCCGAGAAAGCCCAAGATCACCGTGGGCAAAAAGAACTCCGCTCCAATTAGAACCAAGCCGGCGATAAGTAAACTCGCAGGCACCAGGAGGGAGGCATCGGCTGATTGCACGGCGAGTATCGACATAGGATTAAAGATGGAGGGCCTCGGTCCGGTTTCCAACCTTTTCTAAAACGTAGTCCTATAAAATCCTTCCTAAAATATACCGGGTCGCCGTCTCGCTTGCAGTAATGACCGCCTCGACCCAATCTAGGTCATGCCCAAGAAACCGCCCGCCACCCGCCGTACCCACGTCAAAGAAGCTCACCACGTCCTCCAGGATGCACTACTCCAGGTGGGCGACACAGCTAATCGCACAAAGGGCGCCCAACAAAAAGCCCACGCCGACGTCGCCAAGAAACTCGGCGTATCCACCTCGATGCTCTACAAGTGGCGCGAGCCCGCAGAAAAAGGTAGCGGCCATCGGAACCCACTTGAGCGCACCGCCATCCTAATCGAGGCGACCGGCGACACCCGCATCGCCGACTGGATTGCGCAACGAGCTGGCGGGCAATTCGCCGTGGACGATCCGGCGACACCTCCGACCAGCCTCGACAAGGCCGCCAACGCCCTCGTCCGCGAATTCGGCCTTCTGATCGCAGGAGTCGTCGACGCCATCGAAGATCATCGTGTCGCCCCCGACGAATCCCAATCGCTCCGCGAAAAATGGAACGGCCTGCGCAAGCGGGCCGAAACCTTCGTACGTACCTGCGAGAAGGGCGACTACGGGCCCAAGGCCTGATGCTTTTCGCTTTCCCTGCCCTGCCGAGCATGTAACCAGAAGGCATGGCAGAATTCACCATCCGCCCTTACGGCGACCCGATTCTTCGGGCCAAGGGAGATCCCGTGCGTGAATTCGGCCCGGCCTTGCGCTCACTGGGCGAAGCGATGCTGGGCGCCATGCGCACCGCCAAGGGCATCGGCCTAGCGGCCCCGCAGGTCGGGCTCTCCCTGCAACTCTTCGTCATGAACGTGAAGGACGAAGACTTCCGCCCGGTGCTCGATGGTAAACCCTGCAACCCAGAGGACATTATGCCAATGCTACTGGCGAACGCGACGGTGACCATTCCTGCCGGCGAACCAGAGACTTACACCGAGGGATGTCTCTCTTTCCCTAGCATCACCGGCGACGTTGAACGCATCGAGCGAGCGATTGTGCGCTACCGCGATGCCGACGGAGCACCGCACGTCCTCGAGTGCGAAGGCCTCCTTGCACGCTGCGTACAGCACGAGCATGACCACTGCCAAGGAGTACTTTTCATCGATCGCATGACGCGTCCGCACCAGCTACTGACCGCGGCCAAGGTGAAGAAGCTCAAACGCGAAACGCTCGCCGACATGAAGGCCGCGCGCAAGCAAGGCACCTGATTACTTCGCGGCGGCGGGAGCCTTAAGTTCCAACGTCAGACGCCCCACTTCGACAGCGGCGGCCACGGCCGGCGCGGCCACGGCTGGCGTACTGCGCACTTGAAATGAAATCCCTGACGGACCCGAGGTCGACTCGACGCTCCAATGAGCTTTAAAGGCCTCATTGCCAGCCGCCCCTGAGCCCATCGCGGCGATAAGATAGGATGCTGCGCCGATACCGACATTCGTCTGGGTGACGCAGATGTGCGTCAGCATAGCGGCCCCCAGCGGATCACTCTGCGCATCATAGCCAAGAATCCATTCGCCGCTCTGACCGAGTCGAGGAAGGAAACTCCGCGCATCGTTGAGGGTAAAATTGCAGGCCGCCGCTACAGGCGCGGCACTAGTGGTTACGAAGGCGGCCTCCGACGCGATGACCTTCATTGAAAAGGCATCCGCCATGCGCACAAACATCAGACCGTAAGTATCATCGGCGGCGATCGAGTAGAATTCCCCCCAGACCAGGGCGATTTGACCAGCCGAGGCGGGCGTGGGCACCTCGGGAGAAAATGCCGCAGGCTCCTTGGTAGAAGCTAAAGTATAACGGTATCCAGCCGGCGGCACCGGGGCCAAAACATTTTCTCCGACCCCCTGCAGGTTGCTCCGAATTTCTTCGGCAAAAGCCGGCGGGCGGGAAATTTTCCGTTCAGAAGAGACACTGACCGCACCGACCACATGGACTTGACGAAAGCCATGCCCGCGGGCCTGGGCTTCCAGTCTTTTCGCAGACTGAGCCGACGAGGCCGACCAGCCTTTCAGGGCTAATTCAACGGGGAAAGCGATTCGCTTGAAGCTTTCGGCGGCTCGCGTCGCAGCCACGAGACGCATGCGCGCCAATGACGGTGCCGCCTGCTGCATCTGTGCATTGCCTTCATCGATAATCTTCTGGGCCCGGGCCTTAATCTGCTCGGGGGGCTCCGTCAGCCCACCAATCTTCGGACCCTTGCTGGCGGCCGCCGCAGTGACGCTGGTCGACATGATGCTATTACCCTGCTTGGCGCGAAGCTCCCCTTGTTGCGTCAGACGCTGAGCATTATTCCACTCGACGACTTCGGCAGGCTTAAGAAACCGAACGACCTCCGCATCAGGCACCGGCGGCGGAGGCGGAGGTAGGCCCTCACCAGCGGCGAGAAAGAGCAGCGAGGCGAGAAAGGTGAACATTAGACTCAGGACTCGTCGAACTTGCGGGTAAACAAAGCCTCCATCTCATCCAAAAGGGCGGCGGCATCCTTGCCCCGGACTGAGAACCGGAGCTTCGAACCTTGACCCGCGGCGAGCATCATCAGACCCATGATGCTCTTGCCGTTGACCGACTCCTCGTCCTTGGAGACGGTGATGTCGACATCCGGATAGCGGTTCGCCAGGCGGACAATCTGAGCCGCCGGGCGGGTGTGGATGCCCATGCGGTTCTGGACGGTGAATTCTCGGGCCAAAGCCTCGTGGGTCTCTTCCATATAAAGGGTCTATCCGGTGAAGGACACAGGATAGGTAAAAAGGGAGGGGGGCGGCAAGGCGGGTCAAGGCAAATTGAGGCCAAGGGAGGGGACGCTTGACCTTCCCTGCCAGACCCCTCCAATCAAACCAAACGAACTACCGTGGCCAA
>CAIRLQ010000293.1 GCA_903879465.1 uncultured Opitutia bacterium
AAAGGGAGCCCCGCCCCGCATTGGCAAGCGAGAATGCGAATTAGGCCCCTGCCGACCAAACTCCGCAGCCCAACGGCGGTAGCATCACCCTATCTCCAGCGAGGCCCGGAACAGGCCCAGGAGCGTGCGGACAGGAAGGAAAAGGCGAAAGGACCACCGGGACCCAGGCACCCGTCCGGGGCATGACCAACTCCACCGGAGCGTCCTGGGGATTACAGGCGATCAGAATCCGCGAGGGACCCAACAAGCCATCGGCGTTCAAGACAGCGACAAATGCCTCTCCACCCTGCTGATGCGTGACCTCCATCCATCCGGGCGAGACTGCCTGGCGCGGCCGCAACGGGTCGCCGGCCGTCGAAAGACGAAACTTTATCAGCCGGGCGACGAATTCATGATCTCCTCGGAATCGCTCCAAGCGCACAGGATCGAGTCGATTCAGGTCGCCGCGGCGCCAGGTATTACTCGCCCCGCGCTTGGTCATGAGAAAATCCTGTCCGGCACAGAGCATCGGCACGCCCGCCGAGCAAAGCAGAATCAGATGCATCATCCGCGTCCGCAGCACATCGGCGGGCGCGGGATCCAAGGCGTCGCTGTTCGCGCGCTCGGTGATGCGATCAAGCCACGCCATGTCGTCATGCGACTGTGCGTAGCGTAGGCGAGCCGAAGGCCGAATGGCGCACGCGGCGATATGATGCAGCAAGTCGGAGGCCTTTGCGTGTCCACGTACATAGGATGGCAAGAATTCGCGGAAGGCGTCGTCCCAGCTCGTCCAAGTAGAATCATCAAGGTCGCGGGCGATGTGGCCGCGGAAACTCCAAGGCTCGGCGATGAGAATCTTGTGCGGATTACGCAGCCGGAAATCGGCCTCAATTTCACGCAGCAAAGGCGCACCTAAAAGCTCTGCTAGGTCGAGACGCACGCCGTCGACGCCGAGCGTCTCGGTCCAATGGCGCAGCGAAGCCAAGACGAGCCGCTTGAACATCGGTGCCTCGGCGCGGACATCGTTACCGCACCCGCTCCAGTTGGACAGCGCGCCCTGCGGATCGACGCGATAATAATACGGTGCGTCGATGGCCGCGAGCGCGTTGGGCGAACCGAAATGATTCAGGACGACGTCCATGATAACGGCGAGTCCGCACTCATGACAGGCGCGGACGAGGTCACGAAACTCCTCGATGGCAATAGCACCGGGCGCCGAAGCATACGGGTTTGCGACGCCGAAGGCGCTGACGGGCATATAGCCCCAGTGATATTCGTCCGCGGCGGCATGCTCGAATTCCGCGCACGGGAGTAACTCTAGCGCGTTCACACCCAGCGAACGCAGGTAGTTGCCTTTCGTGCGAACATAGCGGGCGAGGTCACGATATCCGCCTGACGGTGCATCCGACCCCGACAATCCTAGCAGATCGCGGAGATGCCCTTCGAGAATCACCAAATCCTCCACGACGGGCGGGCGGTAATCATCGGCGAAGGTCCGCAGCGATTCCGGGCCGAGAATGATACCCGCGGCCTGCTCAGGACCCACGACGGCGCGGGCCCAAGGATCGACGATCTGTGTCTCGCTGAAACGATCATCCGCCTCGCTGTCCTTATCCATGAGCGTGATCCAATAAGAAGCTCCGCTGAGGTTGTCCTCGACCGTGACCGTCCAAGCGCCCTGCCCCTCCGGCTTGAGCGAAATCAAATGATGCTGGCCGCCAGCCGCCAAGCGCCAGCTGACTTCGACCGCCCGCGCCCGCGGTGCAAAGACCCGGAACTGCGTGGAACTACCCGTGACAATCGCGCCAAAATTTCCAGGCGGCTCCAACACATCGAGCGGGTCGGAGGCAAGGATGTCACCGAGTTCGAGCAAATCTGGCGTCTCGAAAATCATCCTCACGGGTGCGGCGGATGGATCTGTGTCGGCCGCATGGAAGCGAAACACATGCCGATTCGTGCAAAGTCTGGAGACGACAAGATTACGGTGATAACCGGTATCGCGCCTGATATTGTCCGCGTCGTGCGGCGGTTCAATCCAGCGACCGCCGTCGCGCAGGAACTTGAATTCCGCATCGTCCGAGCCGCGCAGCACCTCCGCGAGCGGCACATTGAGCTCAAAGCCTTCTGCGCCATCCACGCACACGGGCCGGAGCAACCAGCGGTCCATGTCGAGGGCGCGCCCCCAATCGTTGAAAGCTCCGACCACGCTGACGGTGCCGGCGGCGACTTCTGGACAGAGTACTTTCCAGAAAAAGAAGTGGACGTTGCCTGCTTCGATCCAGTGACCTGAGCGCAGAGACCAGGCCCGGACATCGGCGGGCTCCAAGGAAACCATGCGGGCGGGCGGATTGAGCGACAGCGGAGGCAGGCCCGGACCCGACCAATCCTTGGAGAGCACGACCAGTCCGGAGACCTTGGTCTCCCACCGTGCGCTGGCCAAGTCTCGCGTCATTCCCCGCAATGAGGATGTCGGAAAAACATTTGGCGAGCAAAAGCGGGCTTCCCTCCGTGCCATCGCTTCACCACGATGCCGGCGTGGAAATAAGCGTACTAGTGAGCGACTGGGAAGGT
>CAIRLQ010000294.1 GCA_903879465.1 uncultured Opitutia bacterium
GGAGTTCCGCTTCGACCCGCAAATGCTTACGCTTTCGAAGACCCCTGGCTTTCCTTACTACTTTCACTATATCGCCGCAAATAGCATAGTGTCCCTGAAAATTTGCACGGTATGACTGAATCGCCTTAGGATTGAAATCGTTCGCCCATATGACATCAAACTTGAGTCGTTCGATACTCCCTTTTGGCTGATAAGGAAGCTCAAAGCCACCCTCAAGCCCTTTGTCGATGCCGCCACAACCGCAGAAGAGCGAGGCGACTTTGTAATTGGACGACATAACCTTTTAAAAACAGTTTCAGGTAGGTAAGGGAAGACTTTTCGCGGTGAGGCGCGAGCCCCAACTTAAACAGGCACATTATTTTCCTGGAAGTCGTCCCACGGGGGTTGCGCAACCCCTGACATGTGGCATAAGGAAGGTGCGCTAAATGTCTCTGCTTGAGCCTACATTCGTTGGATGGTCGAAGTCCCTCGCCCAGTCTGTGGCTTCCTGCCTATTGAGGAACCAGAATGGCACACCGATTGACCTTGGGAAGCACCGGGTAATCGTACCGTCGAGTTTCGCGAGTCGCCTCATCCAGGAAGAGCTGGCCAAAATCACTAGTGGGCACGTTTACACGGTGACACGGGGACACGGGGAGCACTCCGGTTTACTACTCCCTGAATTCCAAACACCCGATAAATTCCTAAACTGGGGGGATGTGCATACAGGTGCAAATGTGCAAATCGGCCAAGGGCCTGTGCAAAAGTGCAAAGATGAAGAACATGAAAGCCGAGGGCCGGTGGCTTCGAAGGAGACTTGTCTGCTGGCGTGGGTGGAGGTTTTGACGAGTCCGCATTTCTCGCGGACGGATTTCCCGGCGCTGTTCCCGGTGGAGTCGACGCCGGACTTCACGTTCGAGGAGGCGAAGAAGTTCGCGGAGCAGTTGATGCAATTACGCGATCAGTTGGGCGCCTCCCGCGATGGGCACGACTTTGCGGCGGTGGCCGCGGTGGTGGAGACAAATCCGGAACGCTGGAACAACCTCCACCGCCTCGAGCTGGCTTACCTGAACGTGCTGAAGCGCCTGGGTCAGCGTGACCATAACCAGGTCCGCACGGAATTGGCCAAGGGCGACGGGATGCCGGAAGGGGTGACGGACGTCTGGCTGGTGGGCCTGCTGGAACCGCAGCCGTTGCTAATCGAGGCGCTGGAACGTCGCAAAGACCGCCTGAACATCCACGTGATTATCGGTGCCGATGATGCCGATGCGGCCCTATTCGATGCCTGGGGCCGACCCGACCCCGTCCGCTGGGCCAATCGCCAGACGCCTTGGCCGAACTTCAAGGATGCGGTGCACCTGGCGACCGATCCCACCCACGCGACGGAACGTCTTTCGGAACTCCTCGGTCATACGAAGCCCGACCACGGCGCCTTCGCGGTCGCCCCGTGCGAACGCGAGACCTACCCGGAGCTGATCGCCGACAAGCTCCGCAGCCTCGGGGCCGAAGCGGTCAACCCTCTGGGCGAAACCCACGCGGGCCACGTCCTCCACCATCGCCTGCGCGCCTTGCTCGACGTCCTGGACACGCCGACCTTTGCGACGCTGCGTCGCGCCCTGCTCCACCCTCCCC
>CAIRLQ010000295.1 GCA_903879465.1 uncultured Opitutia bacterium
AGCGTTTCCATTCAGCCCTCGATTCAGGCCTCAACGCAGTCATCCACTCAGCCCACTCGACTAGGGCTTTCCAGCCCTAGTCTCACTTCGTCTCTAATTTAATATAATCTAGGCCGAACATATTGCCCAACGCGGCGGCAGGATTGGGCGAGACGATTTTGACCTCAAGCTTGTGCTCACCGGCATCGAGTTCGAACCGGCCAGCATTGAGCTCACCCGAAGTGACGACTTCAGCGGGGTTGTAGAAATCAAACGGGCCACCGACGAAAGGCTTGCCGTCAAGAGTGATCTCAAACTGACCGTAGTCGCGCGCCTTAGTGCAGACGAATTTCAATTCGTAGGAGCCTTTCTCTTTGATTGGCAGAGCCAGTGTAAGCACATCGCCAACCTTGCCGCCAGTCCACCAGAGATGATCGTTGCCGCTCCAGCGGCTGGCTTTAAATCCACCCATGCCTTGGCTACGCGACTGGCCGCCGGACTTCGAAATAATCTTCATCGATTCGCCTTCGATGGCCCCATCGATGTGCCAGACCCCAGCCTGCGCGGAAGCCGCGGGCGGGCCGTCGGGTGACTGTAAGTAGGCGACAAGATTAATGGCCTGAGCCTGCGTCAACGCATCCAACAAGCCCTCAGGCATAAGAGAAACCGTGAGTAAATCGCGCTTCTCGACCTCGCCCTTGGCGATGGTGAACTTACTGCCGCCCGGCAGGGCGACGCGAAAACTCTGCGCGTCCTCGAACTGCACGATGCCACTGATGGTGCTGCCGTTCTTCAGTTTAAAGACATTGAGTTCGTAGCCCTTCCCAATGACCGCATTCGGGTCGAGGACGTTGTCGAGCAGGTAGTCGAGCTTGCCGAGATTAGAACCAGCGAGACCGGGGCCGACCTGATTACCGATATAACCATAAGTATGACAAAGACCGCAGGTCTGCAGGAAGAGTTCGCGGCCGGCCTTGTAGTCGGCCTTGCGCAGCACATCGGGCTTCAGGATAGCCTGCCACTTCGCCTTATTCTTGGCGAAGTCGGCCTTCGTCACGTTGACCACGCCCACGACCTTGCCGAGCAACTTATCGACAGATTTGTCGCCGAGCGACTTTAACTGACGCACGGAGACGGGACCAAGCAATGCACGATCGACGCGACCCGCGGCGGCGGCCTCCATCAAGCTGCGACCGCCAAGGGCAGTCGCTGAGAGCGAGGAAATCGCGTCGGCTTTCTCCGCGACCGAAAACCCGGTGAACTTTTCCAGCAGGAAGTCGGGCGACTTTTCATCGCCTATCGTAGCCAGCGCCTGGATCAGCAGACGACGGAAGAAATCGGGGAGTTTCTCGCCGAGAGCGCCATGCGCCATCGGAGCGGCGAGGCGGTCGCGCGATGCGACGAGCACCGAGAGCGCTCGTTGGCGGAGCGCCAGGGGGGCTTTGGCGTCGCCGAGATGTGCACGATAGAAAGCCCGACTGGTTTCGTCGCCGGCGAGGGCGTCGAGCTCATTGACATTGGCCACGCCATCAGGTGAGGCATTCTGACGCAAGGTGGCGGCAATCGCCGACCAACCCGTTGGAGCCTTGAACGCACCGGCTTGGCGCACACCATCGACGACGCGGCTGACAATCTTCGCCCGACGGGCGAGATCGGCAGACTTCACCGCGAGGGCGAGCACGCGGCCGCGGGCCACTTCGTCCCCCGCCAGGCGGCGGTAGATGAAATCGGTGATGGTTTCGATTTTCGAGCCATCGGCGAGGGCAAGGCCCTGATCGGCGTCGGCGCTGACGAGCGGCTCGATGCCATACCAGAGAAGCAGCGGGATATTATGATCCTTCGCATCGGCGGCGACCGCGAGAAGCGGGCGGGCGAGGGCAGAGCGCTCCTTCAACGGCAGCACGGAGAGAGCCGAGGCGAGTTCACGGCGCACAACCGGCGAGGATTCGGTTGCGGCGAGCTGGGTGAGTGCCGGCACGCCGGCGGTCCATTGGCGGGCGATCAGCCGGACGGCCCAGCCGCGCACCGAGGCATCGGCATCCTTGAGTGCACTGGCGAGCAGAGCGTCATCCAAGAGATTCGCGGATTGCAGCACCCAGAGGGCCCGCAGACGGCGGATTGGGTCCGCCGATCCGGTCAGCAAGTCGCGCAGCTTGGCACGGGAATCGGAGGTAATGCCGACGCCCGACAAGCCGCGTTCGGCGAGGACCTTGCGGGCCTGGCGGACGAAGTATTCGTTGGCATCGGCGAGCGCGACCTCGACAAGCTCGGCATCGGCCAGCGCCGCCAGATCGCGGGCGCGTGACACGGGGGTGCCGTAGCTCACGCGGTAGATGCGGCCGTTGGTCCGGTCCCAAATCTCCATATTGTTATTATGGCAGACCTGCTTGTCCGTCCAGTCGCTCAGGTAGAGCGCACCGTCCGGGCCAATGCGCTGCGAGACCGGGATAAAGTGTGAGTCGTTGCTACGTAGGAAATCATTACCGTGATGGCCGACGTAACCACTGCCCTCTGGCTCAGTCTGGTCGGAGACCAAGCGGTGGCCGTGGAGATTGCCAAAAATCAGCATCCCGCGGTATGCGGCTGGGAAATTATCGCCATTGTAGATGGCGAGGCCTGAATGCGCATGGCCGCCGCCGACGCTGTCGGTGCTTTCGGGAATCTTTGTGACCACCGGCTGGTGAATTCGCGAGCCTGCGTAGTGGGCGTGGTCGGCGATCGTCTTAATGTCGTCGTAGGTGAACGGATTGAAATGCTGGCCGGCCTGACGTTGGTAGCGGGCGCCGGGGAGGATATGATAAAGGTGCGGGATGACGCAGGCCGTATTGAAGAACTCGCCGCGGGCGTCGTAATCCAGACCCCAGGGATTGCTCGTGCCTTCGGCGAAGACCTCGAAGACATGACGGGTCGGATGGAAGCGCCAGACCCCCGCATTGATCTTCACGCGCTGTTCTTCAGGCGTGCCCGGCTTGCCGACGACTGAGTGGGTGAAGACGCCATGATTACCGTAGAGCCAGCCATCGGGGCCCCAGACGAAGCTATTCAGCGTCTCGTGGGTATCGTGAGACCCCCAGCCGTCAAGCAGCACGACTGGCGTACCGGCCTTATCGCTAGCGTCCTTCGGGATGAAAATAAATTCCGGAGCCGCCCCGACCCAGACACCCCCGTGACCGACTTCGATGCCCGAGACGAGATTGAGTCCATCCTTGAAAACCGTGACCTTATCATAGGAGCCGTCATGCTTGGTGTCCTCCAGGATCAGGATGCGATCCGTGCCCTGGCCTTCGGGGCGCTTCTTAGGATACGACATGCCTTCCACGACCCAGAGGCGGCCGCGTTCATCGAAGCACATCGCGATCGGCTGCACGACACGGGGCTCCGCCGCGACGAGCGAGACCTGGAAGCCCGGAGCGAGCGACATGGTCTTCATCGCCTCAGCCGGAGTTTGGCCGGTCTTGTAAGCGGAGGGCAGCACATGCTCTACGGGACCTGGAGGCAGGGCCGGAGCAGCGGCGCAGACCGTGGCGAGGAAAGGTGCGAGGAAGCGCATGGCGGGGTGCCGACACGATTAGGGCGGAAGCGGACTTAAGGAAGCCGAAATCCTGATACGCAAACGCCGTTCCTTGGGTTTTTATTCCCGCTTTCAGGTTGGCAACCTTTAGGTCTGACGTATGTCGTAGTGGCCTCCCCATGAAGCAACCCCTCGCCCTCCTCGCCCTTCTCGCTGCGTTCGGCCAAGCCGCCATCGCCGAAGAAGTGAAACTCGTCGAACAGAAGGATAAACAGCAAATCGACGTCTTGGTCGACGGCCAGCCGTTCACCTCCTACGTCTACTGGTCCAATCAGAAAAAGCCCCTGCTCTCCCCGCTCCGCACCTCGCAGGGGAATATCTTCACCCGCGGCTTCCCGCTCGAGAAGGTCGCCGGCGAACGCACCGACCACCCGCACCACATCTCCTCATGGTTTAACTACGGCAACGTGAACGGCTGCGACTTCTGGAACTCGCCGCCCGAAGGTTTCGATCGCGACAGCAAGATTCCCTACGGTGCCGTCCGACATAAGAGCATCAAGTCGGTCACCTCGGGTACCGGCTCCGCCTCCCTGCAGGTTTCGTCCGATTGGATTATGAACGACGGCTCCAAGGTGCTGCAGCAGGACGAGACCCTGATCTTCCGCGCCTCCAAAGACCTGCGCATCATCGACCGCATCATCACCCTCTCCGCCCAAGAAAAAGACGCCGTCTTCCATGACTCCAAGGAAGGCGCCATCGCCATCCGCGTGACGCGTGCGCTTGAAGAACCCTCCACCAAAAAGGAAGTCTTCACCGATGCCTCGGGCAAGCCCACCGCCGTCGCCAAGCTCGATAACACTGGCGTCAACG
>CAIRLQ010000296.1 GCA_903879465.1 uncultured Opitutia bacterium
AAGCCCAGGCAGGCAAGAAAAGCATGACGATGTCGGATCATTGCAAAAACAGAGGTTGAGATGATTAAAAAGAGAGAAACTCGGCGGGATGGGTTCCCGCCTAAAACAGCGACTTCCAAGGTGCGGACCGCGCCTTGCCTGTCAAAGCATGAACCGACTGAAAGTGCTTTAATTAAACCTTAATATTACGTTGGTCCGGCCATCGAACTAGGGGCGAGGCCCTGACGGCGCTTAGTTCTTCTTCGTGACTTCGCGCTTGGGCAGCATTGCTAAATACTGATCCTGCACCGCCTTTACCTTAGCCTTCATCGGCTCCACCTGCGGCGTCAGTTCGGCATAGGTCTTGGCGATTTCTTCGAGATTCTTGTCGCGCTGCGGAATATCTTTCTGCGCAGCGAGCAAAGCCTTCTCGGCGCTGGCGGACTCTCGACGGGTCAGGTCCACCGTCTTAGCGGCGGCGTCCATGGCTAGGCGTTTGACCTCGAGCGGCTTGGCCGCTTCCGCCAGATTCGCACGAATAGCGACCAACGATTTCTCAAGAGCCGGTAAGCCATCCTGCGCCTGTTTCAGCGCCGCTTGCAACGCCGGCAACTTAGTCTCGTATTCTTTTTCGGCGGCGGCGCTAGCGGAGCTGAGTTTTTCACGTTCGACGACCCGAGCCGCCCGCTCCTTGGTGATGTCGGTAATCGCGGCAACTAGCGGCGCTATTTCCTTTTGCGCTTTTTCGGCGGCGGCGAGCGCGAGCACGACATGATCGTTCTCAACCTGCTCCGCGGCCTTAGCTGCGGCCAGGACACCCAGGGCTGCGACCTGCGCCGACTGGGCTGGCGCCATCGTCGCTTCGGCCTGAGCCAGACGCTGGGCGCTCTCCTTCTTAAGCGAGAAATAGTGAATCGAGAACATGGCCTTGACGGATCGGGCCTCGGCGAAAGCCGCCTTGGCCGCGGCCAAATCGGCGGCGGCCTGCTTGGCGACTCCCTCCGTCTTGGCGGCAGCCTGACCGGCCGCCTCCGTGCGGGCGTGAGCGGAGTCGCTCTCGGCCTTAGCTTTCGTCGCCGCGAGCTTGAGTTCGGCGGCAGTTTTCTTGGCTTCGTCGGCCTTGGCCGTGGCTTCGGTCAGGCGGAGCCGCAGTGGGGTGGTAAACTTGATCCGGAATTCATCTGCCGCCGCCTTGACGATATTGACGGCCGCATCGCGATCAAGACCGAGACGGACGATGGCCTCGTTGCGTGATTCGATAAGTTTAGCCTGCGTCTCGACCTTGCCAAGGGCTTCGGCCTCGGACTGACGGAACGGCGAAAGGGTCTTATCCAGGGCGGCGAACTCTGCCTGCAGCCCCTTGAGTTCGGCCTCCTGCTTGGGTATCAGCTCCGCATTCTGTGCGACTGTCTTGCGGGAAGATTCGATGCGGCGCGCATCGGCGACCTTCGCAGCCTCGTTCTCCGCCTTAGCGGCAATGAGGTCGGCGATATCCGCTTCTAGTTTAACGAGACGGTCGCGCTCAGAAAGCACGCTTACGTTGAACTGGGCTGCCTTCAGAGCGACGAGCCGCTCACGATGGGCGGCGGTTTCGGCAGTGCTGTTACGATTGGCGGCCTGTGCGACAGCGAGGTCATTGCGAGCCTTGGTCAGGGCGGCCTCGGCCCCCAGAAACGCTTGTGCATCGGGACGTACCTTGCTGGCCTCGGCCGTCAAGGATTCGACAGATTTAACACTGCTGGCGATCGCTACGTTCGCCTTCGCCTTCGCCTCGTCCGTCTTAGCCTTTTTCAACTGACCGTTCCAATATTCACGACTGGTTGAGATCTGTTCCAGTTTTACCTTAAAAGATGCCAGCGCTTTCGCCGCGGGCTCGCCCGCGGTACGAAGCCTCGCTAGCTCAGCCTCCGCAGCGGGTATCGCCTTCTCGGCCGCCGCTTGGGCCGCCTGAGATTTCGGCCGTTCGGCTTCGAGTTCCGCCAGACGTTTCTCCGCAAGGGAGAGACGATCGACAATCTTAGGCGGATTGCTGGAGATGCGCGTGAGGTCACGGCCCGTGGCGACGTCGAACATACGGACTTCGCCGAGCCAGTTACCCGTCACATAAACCTTGGAATCGTAAAGCGCGACCACCTTGGAGACGACGTCATCCTGATGGACCGCGTCGGACTGCTTGATGCGCTGGCCCTTGATATCCCACAAGGCTGTGTTGCCGTCGGCTCCTCCAGTGAGGACATTGCCGTCGGGAGTGAAAGCCACCGACTGGACGTTACCATGGCTGGACCAGTTGGCGACGCGCTTCCCGGTCTTCATCTCCCAGGTGGAGATGGTGCCGTCCACGGAGCAACTTGCTAAAATATTTGAGTCAGCCCGCCAGGCCAGCCCGGTAACCGACGCCGTATGCTGACCGAGATTATACATCTCGCCGCCGTTTTCGGACTCCCAGACCATGACATTCCCGTTGCGATCGGAGCTGGCGAGCAGCACACCGTCCGGGCTGAATGAAACTCCCGTGACCCATTCCGTATGCTTGGAAATCGTGAAAAGGAGCTCACCCGAGGCGACATCATAACCTTTCACTTTCTTGCCGTTGGTCGCGAGCGCCACCTTGCGGTGGTCGGGAGTGATGTCCGCGGACATGACCTGATCGAATTCTTTGCCGACTTCGGCCACTCGGCGGCCAGTGGCGACATCCCAGACCACGGCATGGCCGAACTTTCCACCGCGACCGCCGCCGAGGATCAGCAAGGACCCATTAGCGCTGAACTTCAATGAGCGGGCATAGCCCTCGGCGTAAGGCAGGATACCGGCGAGTTCCTTTGTCTCCGTGTCGTAGAGCAGAATCTGGTGTTGGCCGGCGACCGCGAGAAGCGACGTCCACGGACTCGCCGCCATCGCGGTGATGGCGGACGTGTGTGCGGTGACCAGGACCGGTTCCAATAAAACATCCCGGGGCCGGGCCACCTCACCGGTCGGCTTGCCCGCGCCACCTGCGAAAGAAAGGTCCACCTTGGGGCGGTTGGATTTCTGGGCGACGCTGCCTTTGGCCTGGAGCACGCCCCCAGCGATCCACTTGGAGAGAAGTGCCAGATCTTTGGGCTCCAGCGGCGCGCCTTCGGGCGGCATGTAAGGTTCCTCCTTCTTAGAACTGCACGTCCATAGACGGCTGCCAATGGGATTGCCGGCGTCGACCACCGCGCCGCCACTGCCGCCATTAATCAACCCAGCGTAACTGGTGAGCTCCAATCCGCCCTTCTTCTTGTCTGGGTTATGGCAGGAGAAGCACTTGTTTTCCAGGAGCGGCCGGATGTGGTCGTCATAAGTGATCTTCTCCTCCTGAGCAGTCAGTAGCCCAGTCGACAAAGTCGCGGCGGCTAGGATTAAGAAACGGCGGGAGAGCCAACGACTGGACGAGAAGGCGGAAGACATGATAAAGACCAGATCAGTGGTTGAAGTAGAACTCCTTGGAGTTCATCAGCGCCCAGAAGGCGTCCTCGAGGATGGCCTTGCGGCTGGCGGGCTCGGCGGCGATGGCTTCGTTGATGGACTTGACCTCGACGGGTGCGGGCGAACGACCGAAGGTGCGCAGGAAGAGTTCGCGGACGATCTCATCGTTGGACTTTCCGGCGTTAATCATCTTATCGACCACGCCACCGCGGGCAATACGGTCATTGACCGCGTCGCCATTCATTAGGTGAAGGGCCTGCGAGAGATTCGGGTCCGTCTTCACTTCGGTCGAGGCCACGGATTGGCGGCTCGAGCGCCCGAAGGTCGCCAGGAAGTAATTACTGACCGCCCCGTCGGCGATCTGCACCGCGCGGGCACCCACCGGTAGGCCCTGGAATTTATTAGGGGTCTCCGTAATCTGGGAAATCCCGTCGAGTAGCACCTCAGCACGAACGCGGCGGACCTGGGCGCGGGCGAAATTCACCTTGTCGCCGGCGTTAGTCTCATTCGTCTTCGTGGTGCGCTGGTAGGCGGCCGAAGCGGTGATATCGCGCACGAGCTGACGGACGTCGTACTTATATTCCGTCAGGCGCTTGGCGAGTTCGTCGAGCAGTTCGGGATTGGAGGGCGGATTGGAGACGCGGACATCGTCCACCGGATCGACCACGCCGACGCCGAGGAAGTGAGCCCAGATGATGTTGGCGATATTACGGGCGAAATACGGATTGCGCGGCGAGGCTAACCATTCGGCCATCACCCGGCGGCGATCGTCGCCGGACTTGATGTCCGGTTCATCGCCCCCAAGGAACTTCGGCTTCACATTCTTTTTGGTTAAGAAATGCTGAGATTCGCCAGCCTTATTATTATAGATAACTACTTCCTGAATGTCGTCGGTGACCTTGCGGCCGATCTGGGCGAAGAAAGCGTTAAAACCGTAATAGTCACTCATCGTCCAACGGTCGAATGGATGGTTATGGCACTGCGCACACTGGATGCGCATGCCCATGAAGACCTGAGCGACGTTTTCGCTGAGCTTCAGACGGTCGAGCTCGCTCTGGTAATAATTGACGGCCGGCTCGGAAACGGTGCCACCGCTGGCCGAAAGCAGGTCGACCACAATCTTGTCAATGGGTACGTTCTTGCCGATTCGTTCGGCGAGCCAATTGTAATACAGCAGGGCGTTCTTATAAAAAGGTGGCGTGTTATTGTTACCAGCGATGCCGGAGCGGATTTGCAGCAGCTCGGCCCACTTCATAACCCAGAGCTCAGTGAACTCTTTGCGCTGCAGAAGACTTTCGACTAGCTTGACGCGCTTGTCGGGCGCCTTGTCGTCGATGAACGCCCGGAGCTCTTCGGGCTTGGGGTAGAGGCCCACGACATCAATAAAGACGCGGCGTACATACTCCTCGTCGGTGCAGAGGCCGGAGGGAATGACGCGCAGGCGGTGAAGTCGCTCGTTCACGGCCTTATCGATATAGTTTACCTCGGCCACTTTAGGTCGCTCATACACCAGCCCCTTGGGGATGACGACGACCTGGGTGGTGACGCTGAATACGCTAAAGCGGGCCAACATGAATGCAGCGCCACGCTCGCCGGACCGGACCACGCCATCCTTCGTGACGGAAGCAACGGGATCGTTATTCGACATGAACAAGGCAAAGTTGGTCACGTCGCGATCGGTGCCATCGGAGTAGGTCGCACGGACGGTGATCTGCTGGGTAGCATTCTTCCCTTCGAGGACAAACTGCTTGGGATAGACTTCGATGCCCGTGACCTTGGCGACATCCACGGGGTCGTCCTTGGCACCGTTAGTAATCCACTCGAGGATGTTCTTATTATAGATGGAGTCCTCGTCGTAGAGCTTGTTCCCGGAATGCGGCACCTTACCAACGCACTTCTCGACGAGGGTACTTTCCTCGGGGATGGCGAGGTTGATGCGGCGGCCCACCAGCTCGCGGGTCAGGCGAAGGTAATCTCCATCGGGATCCATGCCGAAGAGGGAAAGGCGAAAACCATCCTTACCGCGGGCGGCGCCGTGGCAGCCGCCGCTGTTGCAGGTGGACCTCATGAAGACTGGCATCACGTCGAGGCGGAAAGAAATGGCGCGGTCTTTCTGGCCATCCTTCACGGCGACGGGCGCACGGGCGGTGAGTCCGCCGAGGTCTGCGACGACTTCGGTCTGACCGGCGTCGGCGGCGGCGTGCACGGAGTAGCCATCGAGCTGGGCAATTTTAGCGTCAGCCATCCGGAGATTAGCGAAAGCCGTCACATCGCGGGTGGTCGCATCCGCGAAGGTGGCGAAGACCACGATACGGTGAAAATCGCGCTTGGTCTCGAGGCTGACTTTGTCCGGAAAAATCTCGAGCTTTTCGAGCGTCGGAAGTTTCTGCTTCAAGTCGGCACGGGCGGCCTCGATCTCCTTGTTCTTGGAGGATAAAACGACGCCCGTGGTCCAGACGGCACCTTCGGCCACCCAGCGGCGGACCAGTTCAATCTCGGCGGAAGGCAGCGGACCTTCCTTGGGTGGCATGATGTCGTCATGCCCCTTCGGCAAAGTTAAGCGTCGGACGAGTTCGCTCTTTGAAGCGTCGCCAGATACCAGGGTGGTACCGCTTTCACCGCCCTTGAGGAAGGCCTCCCGGGTGGTCATGAGCAGCTTTCCTTTGGTCTTCTCCGGATTATGGCACTCGAGACACTTTCCTTCGAACACGGCTCTTACCTCCTCAAACGAAACCGGGGCGGCGAGGGCGAAGGCGGACCAAAGCAAGGCGAGTAATGGAACTAACAGGCGCGAAATAGAGGGCATGGTCTGATTAATTCTTAGGAGAGTCGTTTTTCTTGCGCAGCTGTTCGACGGGCGCAACGGCGGCAGTCTTATTCGTCGCCGGATCGGAGGCCTTGGCGACTGGTGCGGCCGCGGCCTTGCGGGGCGCATCGAGGCGGAGAATCGATCCGATGGCCACGCGGTGGGTGGCCGTGCCTTTACCCGTGGGGACTTCGATTTGTACAAAGAGGTTATCCTTCTTCCCGAGCGGCGACTTGTCGGTCGTAATCACGGCAAAGCGAAGTTCCTTCGTATCCTTGGTAACCTTGATCGGAGGAATCGAAATGGTGTCAGGCACCCCCACAAGGGTCGCGGTCGCTTCGCCTTCAAACGGGCGATGAACCTCAAAGTTCGTGACCATGAATCCAGGCTTACCAATCTCCATCGCGGTCAAGGGAATGGCACTCGCGACGACAAACGGGGACTCGGTCGTCAACTCCGCAAAAGGAGAGGCGTTGTAGATGCGTCCATTGCCAGCATCGGCCTCCCCCATTACAACGAACTTCCAAGCCTTAGTATCGACCCCGGCACCGACGCTGAGCTCAAAATTCGTTGAATCGGATTCAGCCGCAATAGTCTGCTCGGGGAGCAAAGAAAATCCGGGGGGCGTCCAGATCATGAAGACGCGAATGGGGCCCTTGAAGCCTTCTTTGCGCTTGGCGACGACTTTCATATTATAGGTTCCGTCACGCACCAGCGGCACTTGGGGCTTCTCGATTTCGAGAGTATAGGGCGCCTCATCGACCACTGCCACCGCCAGTTTGTCATCAACCCCCTGATAGTAGATAGTATTGCCGGAGCCCACGATGACGTAGAATTGACGCACCGTGCCGACGGTGGTGTTATTCGGGTCGAGGGGAATCAACTGCGGTGCGACAATCGCACCGCCGATGGGTGCGTCGGCCGTGGCTTCGAGTACGAGCGGCATGCCGCGCATATCACCGGGGGCGGCATCGTTCAGCAGTCGGAGCCCAGGAGGCAGATTCTTGATCTCAAAACGATAATCACCTTTGACGCCGTTGCGGGTGAAATTCTCGAGCAGCGCCATGCGGCCTCCGCGGGGCACCGCAAGAAACTGCCGGTAGTTAGAGTCGTTGACCGTGTACTCCGGCGAAGCAAACGTCAGACTCGGCTGAGCCGCGATCATCTCTAGGCGATAGACGAAATTGGGGCCACCCCGCTCGAGCTGATCGGCGATTTTGATGGTGTAAAGACCGTCCGCGGGCGCCGTGAATTTGAAACGCGAGTCCAAACGACGCATGCCGCCGCCATCGTCGTTGAAGGCCAGCTGGGCGCCCTTCGGCGTGATGACGCTCACGGTGGGGTCAAGCGGCGAACCCAAAGCCTGCGCAAAGCAGTTGCAATCGAAGGCTTGCCCCTTCTTGAGAGGGACCTTGAAATAGTCCACATCGCCCGGTTTTCCGATAATGCCATTGAGCGCGAAAGCCTCTGCAGGCTCGGCGACGGTCGCCGTTTCCGGCGTATCATTGGGCTCTACTTCCAACGTGTTGTCAAAAGTGGCGAGGCGAAAAGGATTCCCGGAAGGCGCCGAAGGCTGCGACTTGGCATAGAGCGTGAAATTAGGGTTTGGAACCGAGGGCAGCTGCACCTCTTCGGTGAGGGATTCCTTGACGTCGACGAAGCTCACCGTGAGTTTGGAGCCGAGTTTGCCGCCGGCGGGATAGATTACGTCAGGGCGGGGGAAACTTCCGACGTGCAGGCGGTATTGACCGGAGCCGCGATAGGATGATTCTCGGACCATCACGTAATAGGTCCCGTCATATTCCGCAACGAACGAGCAATAGCCATCATGGCGATGCAAGATGGTATCATCCGAAAAGGCTTTCTCGAACTTGTCCTTGTCGATGATCGCAATGTACGGGTCGAAGAAAGCGTAGCCGAGCCGTAGCCCTTCGATTTCGACGCTGATGCGCTGACCCTTCTTAACCTCGAGTTTGAAGTAATCGACGTCCTCATTCCCCACGACGCCTTCGATGGTCTGATTGAGCTCAATCGGCTGAGCCTTGGCGAACTCGGAGTTTGGTTCCTTCTCCTCAACATTAGGGAAGGGGCTCACGAAGAACTGCCGGGGGTGGGAAAGGCCGGACTTCGTGCGGATTCGCACCATGTAGTTACCAGGCTCGACGCTCTTGTCGATGGCGAGGGTCAACTCGACCTTACCATCGGCACGGCTCTCGACGCTCTTAATTTTGAAGCCCGGCTGGTAGAACATCAAGTCCTCGAAGTCTGACAGGCGCGTGCCCGCGAGGGTCAGCTTAAGCTCGGTGCCGACCTGGCCGCCATTGGGCTTGGTCGAACTGAAAGAGGGATATGCCGCCCGCGCAATCAGCGGAACGAGCAGGAGAGCGAAAAGAAGACGAAGGGACATGGCGTTTAAGCGGGTCGCGGCCCGTCCGCCGCGCCAATCAGGCGGGCGGAACGGAGACATCGCGTGATCAGGCAATCCACTCGTTCATCATTCGCCCGCCGTTGACGATGTCGATGGGGCGTCCGCCGTCGGACATAATGCGCTTCTCAGAATTGATACCGAGGATACGATACATGGTCTTGGCGAGGTCGGCCGGGCCGACGGCATCGCGATCAGGCTCTCCACCGAGGGAGTCAGAGGCGCCGTGGATGTAGCCTTCCTTCATACCACCGCCGGCCATGGCGACGGAGAAGACGCGCGGCCAGTGGTCGCGGCCACTGGTGCCGTTGACCTTAGGCGTGCGACCGAACTCGGAGCTGACCATGACGAGCGTGCGCTTAAGCATGCCGCGATCGGCGAGGTCGGTGATGAGACGAGCGAAGGCTTGGTCGAAGCCTGGAGCGGTCTGATCAAAGGCACCCTTGATGTTAGAGTGGTGATCCCAACCGCCGTAGGTGACGGAGACCATGCGGACGCCAGCCTCGACGAGGCGGCGGGCAAGCAGGAAGCGCTGTCCAGCGGTATTGCGGCCGTACTCGTCGCGGAGCTTGTCGGATTCCTTGCTAAGGTCGAAGGCCTCGCGGGCCTTGGCGCTGCTGACGAGGCCGTAGGCGGCCTGCTGGAAGCTGTCCATCGCGCCAATAGCATCAGACTTCTCTGAGGCACGGAAATGCTCGTCGACCGCCGAGAGCATCGTGCGGCGACGATCAAAGCGCTGGGTGGTGACATCCTTCGGAGAGAGCAAATCACGGACCGCGAAATCCTTGGAGGCCGGATCGCTACCGAGAGCGAAAGGACCGAAGGCACTGCTCATATAGCCGGTGCCTTGCTCCGTAATGCTTTGGCTCGGGACAACGACGTAAGGAGGCAGGTTATTGCGGCTACCCTGCTCATGCGAGATGATGGAACCGAAGCTGGGGAACTTGATCGCAGGACTCGGGCGATAAC
>CAIRLQ010000297.1 GCA_903879465.1 uncultured Opitutia bacterium
GGGCATCCGCCCCGCCGTCTCCGTCGGTCTCGCCGTCTCGCGCGTCGGTTCCGCCGCGCCGATTCAGGCCTTTAAGCAGGTCGCCGGTAAGGTGAAGGGCGAGCTCGCCAATTACCGCGAACTCGCGGCCTTCGCGCAGTTCGGTTCTGACCTCGATGCGCAGACCAAGGGCATCCTCGATAAGGGCGACCGTTTCGTGGAGCTCTTCAAGCAGCCTCCGACCGCTCCTAAGTCTGCCGAGATCCAGTGCGGTATTATCTGGGCCATGCAGAATGGCTTCTTCAACGACATGCCGGTCAAGTCCGTCCAGGCCGCCGCCGCTTCGCTTCAGACGCACCTCGAGACCGCCAAACCTGGCATTCTGACCAAGATCCGTCAGGGCAATAAGATTGAGAAGGACGGCGAAGCCGAACTCCGGTCCGCCTGCGAGACCTGGCGCCGCAGCTTCAAGGCCTGAGTCGTTTCTCACCTCACTTCCTAACCGACACGTTTCATGCCTAAGGGACTCCGCGAGATCCGTAACCGAATTAAATCGGTTAAGAGCACCGGCCAGATCACCCGGGCGATGCAGCTCGTTGCGTCTTCGAAGATGAAGCGCGCACAGGATTCGGCCCGTGCCGGTCGCGCTTACGCCGAATTGCTCGGCGAGATTCTCGACACCGCCCAGTCCAAGGTCGGCGATTTCACGCACCCCTTGCTCACCAAGCGCGAGGTCAAGGTTCGTGGCATTCTGCTCGTCACACCCGATAAGGGTATGGCAGGCGCACTGAACGGCAACCTGGTCCGCCTGGCCGCTGAGCAGAAGGATGCGGTGTTTATTTGCATCGGTCGTAAGGGCGCTCAGGCGCTCGCCCGCTCCGGCCGCAAGGTCCTCGCCGATTTCCCGGTCACCGACCGTGCGAATTTCAATGAAGTCCGCCCCGCCGCCGAATACCTCCTTAAGGCTTTCAGCGATGGCGTGGTCGATACGGTCGAAGTCCTCTTCGCCCACTTTAAGAACACGATGGTGCAGGCACCGCGCGTCCAGCAGCTATTGCCCGCCGATAGCCTCGTGAATCAGGCTCGCGATTTCCGAGCCAAACTCGGCTTGCCCGAGCCCAAGCTCGCCGCCGATGAGCGTGACATGATTTTCGAACCGTCCGCTGGGGCCATCCTCAACGAGTTACCTGCTCTCTTCTTTAAACAGGCCGTCTACCAGGCGGTCCTCGAAGCCAAGGCTTCCGAATTCAGCGCCCGCATGGTCGCCATGAAGGCCGCCACCGACAACGCCAAGAAAATCGCCGCCGCGCTTTCGCTGGAATACAACAAGGCCCGCCAGGCCGCGATTACCCAGGAAATCCTGGAGCTCACCGCCGGCGCCGCCGCCCAGTAATCTTTTTCCTCTCCACCCACTTATACAAATATCATGAGCACTAAAGGAACGATCACCCAGGTCCTCGGCGCCGTCGTCGACGTCCAATTCCCCGTCGACAAGGTCCCCGAGATCTACAACGCGATCCAGATCGACTATAAGGTCGAAGGTAAGGACACGCGCCTCATCCTTGAGGTCCAACAGCACCTCGGCAACGGCCTCGTCCGTGCCGTCGCGATGACTTCCACCGAAGGCCTCGTACGCGGTGGTGCCGCCGTCGATACCGGTGCCCCGATCACCGTGCCCGTCGGCAACGGCGTCCTCGGCCGCATCTTTAACGTCACCGGCGACGCCGTGGACGAACGCGGTCCGGTTGAGCACACCAAGCGCTACCCAATTCACCGTCAGCCGCCGCCCCTCACCGAGCAGTCTACGTCCGCCGAGCTCCTCGGCACGGGCATCAAGGTCATCGACCTCATCTGTCCCTTCGTCAAGGGCGGTAAGGTTGGTGCGTTCGGTGGTGCTGGCGTCGGCAAGACCGTCGTCATCATGGAACTCATCAATAACATCGCGATGAAGCAGGGCGGTTTCTCCGTCTTCGCCGGCGTCGGCGAGCGCTCCCGTGAAGGTAATGACCTTTACCACGAAATGTCTGAAGCGGGCGTTATCGACCAGAAGGACCTCTCGAAGTCCAAGGTTGCTCTCGTGTACGGCCAGATGAACGAGCCGCCTGGTGCACGTATGCGCGTCGCCCTTTCGGCCCTCGCGATGGCTGAATTCTTCCGTGACGAACAGAACCGCGAC
>CAIRLQ010000298.1 GCA_903879465.1 uncultured Opitutia bacterium
GTCCTGCATGTAGGTGCGCAGCTCGGCGATGTACATGCGGCCGTTACCGTCGAAGGTCAGATTAGCCGGCTCGCGCAAGCCGTCGCGTTCGCTGAGTACGAGCTCGAGGCGATAGCCCGCCGGGAGCTCGATGGTCTTAAGTTCTTCCTCAGGGGAGAGCACCTTCACCGGCGGCTGGGGGGTGAAGTCGGGCTCATAGGCTTTCTCGTCGGCGGCATAAGCCACGATAAAGGTCAGCGCAGACAGGAAGACAGCGTTTCGCATGGGGGTAAGACCCCCAATTTCTCGGAATGTTCATAACTTGCAAGTCGCATCCTCCCTTAAGCAGAAAACGACTTTGCAACCTTCGGCTGAGGCCCCTTTCTCAAGTTAAATGCGTCCCCTGCTGCTTGGATTAATATCCATCCTTTGCCCTCTAGGCTTTAAGGCCGCGACCGCTGCCCAGCCCAATGTCGTCATCATCTTAGCCGATGACCTGGGCTACGGCGACCTGGGTTGCTACGGCCACCCCACCATCCGCACCCCGAACCTGGACAAGATGGCCGCCGAGGGCGCCCGCTTCACGCAGTTTTACGTCGCCGCCGAAGTCTGCACCCCGAGCCGTGCCTCGATTCTCACGGGACGCTACCCGATCCGCAGCGGCATGGCCCACAGTCAATTCCGCGTGCTGCGCAGCATCTCAACCGGCGGCCTACCCGACTCGGAAATCACCGTCGCACAGGCGCTCAAAGCTCAGGGCTACGCGACGGGCATGGTCGGTAAGTGGCACCTAGGCGTCTGGACGAATAAACCCGAGCACCATCCGTTGAAGCATGGCTTCGATTTCCATTTCGGTCTACCCCACTCCAACGACATGAACCCCTCACCGGGCAATCCGCTCAAGGCCGGCTCACGCGTCGACCAGGATGCCGCTTGGTGGAACGCCCCGCTCTTTCGCGGCTATGAACTTGTCGACGCCAAGGCCGACCAGACCCAGCTGACGCGCCGCTACACCGAGGAGGCCCAGAAATTCATCACCGCGAATAAGACCCAACCCTTCTTCCTCTACTTCGCCCACACCTTCCCGCACACGCCCCTGTTCGCCTCGGATCGCTTTAAGGGTAAGAGCCGCCGCGGTATCTATGGCGACGTCGTCGAGGAGCTCGACTGGAGCGTCGGCGAGATTTTCAGGACACTCAAGGAACAGGGTGTGGCCGATAACACGCTCGTCGTCTTCACCAGCGATAACGGCCCTTGGCTCTTGATGGGTACCGAGACCGGTGGGAGCGCCGGCCTGTTGCGCGACGGCAAAGGCAGCACCTGGGAAGGCGGCATGCGCGTGCCCGGCATCTTCTGGATGCCCGGTAAGATCAAGCCCGCCGTCGAGCGCAACGTCGCGTCGACCCTCGACCTCTTCCCCACCCTCATACGGTTGGCCGGCGGCGAGACGCCTAAGGACCGTCCCATGGACGGCGTCGACCTTTCCGGCCTGCTCTTTAAAGGTGAACCCATCGAGCGCGAAGTCTTCTGTTACTATCGCGGCGAGCAGTTGTATGCCGCGCGCCTCGGTGCCTGGAAGATTCACCTCATCACCCAGGCGGGTTACGGCGAGAAACCCACCGCACACGAGAAGCCCCTACTTTATAATCTCGAGGTCGACCCTTCGGAGAACCACGAGATTTCCGCCGCCCATCCGGAAATCGTCGCCCGCATCCTCGCCGCCGTCGAAAAGCACCGCACTACCGTGACGCCCGTGCGCAGCCAGTTGATCGACGTCGTTAAATAGCCCTTCGAATCTTCCTTCCCAACGGCCCTGGTTCCGTCTACAAAAGACACACGGGCCTATAGCTCAACGGTTAGAGCAGGGAACTCA
>CAIRLQ010000299.1 GCA_903879465.1 uncultured Opitutia bacterium
AGGATGCCGATCTTCTTGTGGTCGACGGTCGTCAGCCAGTCCATCAAGCCGGTCGTACGGTCGGGACGGATGAGGCCGAGGTCGCTGCGCTCGGGCGCCAGCTCGGTCTTGCAGGCGACTGGAGCGTGATGGGAATCGTGGGACATGAGGGTGAAAGGTCGGGAAGGTTTACTTCAGGGTGAGGAGGTATTCAGCGAGGTAGTCGAGCTCCTCGGCGGTGAAGCGGGCTTTAGCCACCTTCAGGTTCGCTGTGGCAACTGCAATTTTCTCATCTGTGTCTTTCTTCTTAATAGGGATGGCCTCGGCCAGCTTGGCTTCGGCCAGCTTGGCTTCGGCCAGCTTGGCTTCGGCGGCGCGGCGTACATCAGCCAGGCTCTTCTCTGAATTCTGATTGGCTGCGGCAATCGCCTTGGCGGCTTCGGTCTTGGCTTCGGCGAGCTTGGCTTTGGCTTCGGCGTGCTCGGCGTTGGCTTTGGCGAGCTCGGCGTTGGCTTTGGCGATATTTTCTTCCTCCAACTTAATCTTTAAATCTTGGGCGTTGTGCAAACCAACGACATTGAACATCGCGTAGTTGTGCATGCGGTTGCCGGGCTTGACGTCCTTGGTCGGCTTGCCGTTGGCGTCATGGGAGGTACCGGACGAGCCGATCCACTTGATGAGGTTGGCCTTGAGCTTCGCCGGGTCGACCGCGACGGAGGACTCGGTGTTGTCGTCCTTACGTTCGAGCGCGCGCTGGGCGGCGAGGTCGCGGTTGTCGAGCCAGGCGCCGGCGAGCGACTTGCGCGAGGCGAGGTGCGTGAGGTCCGGGGCGAACGCGCCGGCGCCGAAGTGGCCGCCGACGTTGTGGCACATCACGCAGCTCTTGGCGGCGAAGAGGGCCTTGCCCTGCTCGGCCTTGGAGCCGGCGACGACGGGAGCGGCATCACTCTTCTGCTTCTGCACCCACTTGGCGAACTCGGCGGGCTCGAGGACTTCGACGCGGAAAAGCATATAGGCGTGCGAGTCACCGCAGAATTCGGCGCACTGGCCGTAGTAGTGACCAGTCTCGCTGGCCTGCAACCACATGTGGTTCTTGCGGCCAGGCATGAGGTCAACCTTGCCGGCGAGCTTGGGCACCCAGAAGGAGTGGATGACGTCTTCGGAGCGGAGATTGATGCGGACGGCGACGCCCTTGGGGATCACCAGCTCGTTCGGGACGGAATGCTTCGCGTCGTTGGTGAGGCCGAGCTGAGGGTACTCGAAACGGAACCACCACTGCTTGCCGATGACGTCGACCACGAGCACTTCCTCCTCGACGGACTTAGCATAGTTTTCGCGGGTGCCTTCGACGCGCGGATACCAAACGGAAAGCTTCGACGTCGGGACGGATTCAGCTGGAACGTCGTCGGTGTACCAGATGGCGGTGAGTGTCGGGATGGCGATGATGACGAGCGACCCAATGGAAGCGGTGATGAGTCCAATCTCGATCAGAGGATTGCCATGGCCTTCTTCGACGATGGCGGGCTTGTTCTCGTCACCAGGACGTGCGCGGAATTTGATGACGGCGTAGACGAGCAGGCCGCCGACAAGGGCAAAGAGGACGACGACCAGCCAGACCGTCTGCATGAACAGGTCGAACTGGGCCTGGGCGACCGGTCCCTTCGGGTCCAGGGTCGACTGACGGACAGTCATCTCGGCCCGGGAGCAGCCGACCATGATGATGGCCAGGAAGGGGGCGGCCAGCAGACCTACCCGACTAAAGAAGCGTGAAAACATAAAGGATGTGTTCG
>CAIRLQ010000300.1 GCA_903879465.1 uncultured Opitutia bacterium
GATGTGGGTAGTGCTGAAATCGAATACGTCCTGGAAGCTTTCCAATCCAATTGGGTTGCGCCGGTGGGACCGAATCTCGATGCATTTGAGGAAGATTTTGCCCAGCTCGTCGGCTCGAAGCATGCGGTGGCACTTTCTTCCGGTACGGCGGCGTTGCATCTCGCGTTGCGTCTCGCCGGCGTCGGCCCGGGCGACGAAGTGCTCTGTTCCTCCCTGACCTTTATCGCCTCGGCTTCGCCGATTACCTATCTCGGCGCCAAGCCCGTCTTCATCGATTCCGAAGAAATCAGTTGGAACATGGATCCGGCGCTCGCCTGTGCCGTTATCGAGCAGAAAGCCAAGGCCGGTCGGCCGCCCAAGGCGCTCGTGCTCGTGCATCTTTACGGCCAAGCGGCTGACATCGCGCCCATCAAGGCCTGTTGCGATCAGTATGGCGTGAAACTGATCGAAGATGCCGCCGAGGCGCTCGGCGCCACGTATGGTGAAGCCTCGCCGGGATCCTTCGGCCTCGCCGGCATCCATTCGTTTAACGGCAATAAAATCATCACTACTTCCGGCGGCGGCATGCTGGTCACCGATGATACTGAACTTGCGCAGCAGGCGCGCTTCCTGGCGACGCAGGCGCGGGACGCCGCTCCGCATTATGAGCATACCACCATCGGCTATAACTATCGCCTCAGTAATATTTCCGCCAGTATCGGGCTCGGTCAGCTCACGCGGCTCTCTGGTAAAGTCGGCCGCCGCCGTGGTCACTTCAAAGCTTATGCCACCGCCTTCAAGGATCTGCCGGGTGTGACCATGCAGCCCGAGGCACCGTGGGGACAGTCTACGCGCTGGTTGACCTGTCTCACCATCGATTCCGCCGTCGCGGGCGTCACCCGCGAGCAGGTGCGTCTGGCGTTGGAGAAAGAGAACATCGAATCACGCCCGCTTTGGAAGCCTATGCACCTCCAGCCTGTCTTCGCCGGTGCCGAGATGCACGGCGGCAAGGTCAGTGAACGCCTCTTTGCTCAGGGCCTGTGCCTGCCTTCCGGCTCCGCCATGACCGAAGCCGACCGCGACCGAGTCATCGCCGCCGTGAACGCCGCTTTTGGCGTTCGGGCTTAAGCCTGTTTATGACCTTTACGCCTTCAGTCGTGTCGATTGGCGTTCGCCGTAAGGTTCTGCTGGTTATCCCCGCCTGTAACGAAGAGCAGAGACTTGAGGCGCCCCTCCGTTGTTATGTGCAGTATGCGCGCGGGTTGCAATATTACGAAGTTCGCTTCCTCGTGGTACTCAACGGATGTCGCGACGGTACAGCGGAGTTGGTGGCCCGTCTGTGTGGGGAATTTCCCGAGCTTAGCTCGTTGGAATATAAAGAGCCGATCGGGAAGGGTGGGGCGCTCCTCGCGGGATTCCGCCAAGCGCGTGATGCCGAGTGGGTCGGGTTCACGGATGCCGATGGGGCCACGCCGCCCGACTCCCTCTTCGGCCTGCTCGCCGACCCGGTCGCGGATGTCATGGTCGGAAAGCGCGATATGTCCACCCGCCCGTTTGGCCGCCGCTTGGCCAGTTTCTGCTTCAACTCCCTCGTGCGCCTCCTTCTGGGGCTCCGCACGCAAGACGCCCAGTGTGGAGCCAAGTTTTTCCGGGCCGCGTTTCTTACGAGGATACTAGCTCTGACCGACACCTGCGACATGGCCGTCGACGTCGATCTACTCTTGGCGGCCCGCGCTACCGGTGCGGTCATGCAAGAGCGTTCCGTGAGCTGGTCGGATCAGCCCGGCTCGAAAGTCCGGGCCCTACATACCTCGGCACTCATGTTTCTTTCCGTCTGTCGCCTCTGGTTTCTCCGTCGCTGCCCGTGCATGGTCAGCCGCTGTTTACTTAAAATCAACGAAGCCTGCTACACCTTGATTGCCGGCCAATCCCGGCGCGGGCTTCCGGGAGCACCGGATAGTCAGTCACCCCATTTTTTATCCGCATGAGTCTGAATATTCAGTATGGCGCAGGTCTCTGCGGCCCCGCTCATTGGAAGAATTACGACTCCAGTCCCATGTTACGGCTACAGCGGACGCCCTTGCTTAATTTACTGCCCATGGCCCGAAACGGTGCTCCTTATCCGAAGACGGTGATTTTTGGCGATGTGGTCGTGGGTTTGCCGGTGGCGAATGGAACGGCTGATTTGGTTTATTGTTCGCACACGCTTGAGCATCTGTCTTTGGAGGATTGCCGGATTGCCCTGCGGAAAACCTGGCAGATGTTGAAGCCAGGGGGCGTGTTTCGAGCAGTGTTGCCGGATATCCATATCATTTGCCAAGAGTATCTTCAGGAGGCCGATAAATCCCCAGAAGCTGCCCACAGATTCATCCGCAATACCCACATGGGCCTTGAGACAACGCCCCGTGGCCTGCAGCGGATTCGTATGATGTTTTCACGGGACGCGCATCTTTGGATGTGGGACTATCCCGCCATGTCTTCGGAATTGACCACCGCCGGCTTTGTCTCCGTCCGCCGGGCATATTTTGGCGACTCCTTGCACAAGGATTTCGCCGAAGTAGAGTCCTTAGGCCGCTGGCAAGGCGCACTCGGCTTCGAGGCCCAAAAGCCAATTGCCTGAGTTAGGAGAATAAAATCCATGAAACTGCTTATCACCGGCGGCGCCGGGTTCATCGGCTCCAATCTAGCACGCCTTGCGATTGCGCAAGGGCATGCCGTGACCGTCGTCGACAAGCTGACCTATGCCGGAAATCGCGCTTCGCTCGTCGACCTCGAAGGTCGCCCCGAGTTCGCGTTCATCCAAGCCGATATCTGCGATGCCGAGGCCATGCGCCAGGCCTTCGCCGTCGTGCGGCCCGATGCGGTGATGCATCTGGCAGCTGAATCGCACGTTGATCGCTCGATTGATGGGCCAGGCGCATTTATCGAAACCAACGTCACCGGCACTTTCCAGCTTCTGCAGGCCGCCTTGGGGTATTGGCGCACAATGTCCGGCACGCCTCGCGATGCCTTCCGCTTCCTCCATGTCTCGACCGACGAGGTTTTCGGTTCGTTGGCGTCAGGCGACCCCGCCTTCAGCGAGGCCACGCCCTACGACCCGCATTCACCTTACAGCGCGAGCAAGGCGGCCAGCGATCACTTGGTGCGCGCTTGGCATGACACCTACGGTCTGCCTGTGATTGTGACGAACTGCTCGAATAACTACGGCCCGTATCAATTCCCCGAGAAGCTGATTCCCGTCGTCATCCTGAAATGCCTTCGCGGTGAGCCCATCCCAGTCTACGGGAAGGGGGAGAATATTCGCGACTGGTTGTATGTCGACGACCACGCCCGGGCGCTACTTGCCGCAGTGGAGAAGGGCCTTCCTGGCCGCACCTACTGCATCGGCGGTGACAATGAGCGCCGCAACCTCGACCTCGTTCAAGAACTGTGCGGATTACTCGATGAACTCCGCCCGCGGGCCGACGGCAAGCGGCACGACTCCGCGATCACCTTCGTCGCCGATCGGCCGGGGCACGACCAGCGATACGCCATAGATGCCGGCCGCGCCCGCGCGGAACTCGGCTGGTCTCCGCAGGAAGATTTCCAAAGCGGCTTTCGTAAGACCGTGCAGTGGTATCTGGATCACCCGGCCTGGACGCAGGGAATCCTCGACGGTTCCTACCGCCTCGAGCGCCTAGGAAAATCTAATTAATCTCCGTGCCGTTTGCCCGTATCCTTCGCTCCAGTGCGCTCATGGGCGGAGCCCAGGTCATCTCGCTCGGTGCCGGGTTCATCCGCGCAAAGGTGGTGGCGATAGTCTTCGGGGCGTCAGGGATTGGACTCATTGGCGTGCTGAACGCTTTCAACGGTAATATCTCATCTTTCGTCGGCTGGGGTCTGGCCACCTCAGGTGTGCGTGTCATCGCCGGCGCGACGGAGGCGGAGAGGCCGGCGAAGATTTCCGCCGTGCAGCATTTGGGTCGGTGGCTTAGCTGGCTGGGCCTAGCGATTGTGGCCATTTCGTTCTGGCCGATGGGGAGGATTACTTTTGCTTCAGATAAATATACGCTCGAGTTGGCCGTCGCCGGACTGGCGGTGCCCTGTCTGGTGGCTTCGGCGGCATGGTCGGCCATCCTTCAGTCAACGGGCCAGTTGAAGGCCTTGGCCAAGATTCAGGTCTTTGCAGCGTTCGTTGGTCTAGCCCTCGGAGTGCCGTTGATTTACTTCGGTGGCACCCTCGGCGTGGCCCTGAGCATTTTTTTAGCGGCCGCTGTTGGTGCTGTTGCGCTGAGGCAATCGGCCCGACGGCATTGTCTAGCGGACTCGGCTCTGGTGAAGGAGGCCGATATTCGTCAACTGTTGGATCTCGGTGGTGCCCTCATGGTGGTTGGCTGGCTCGCCCAGCTTTCGTCCTACTTGGTCCGACTGATCATCATCCGCGACCATGGTTTAGAGGCTGCTGGGTATTATCAGGCAGCCTTTGCTATCGCTGGTAGCCTGCCTGCCTTCGTTTTCGTTGCCATGGGTGCCGATTTTTTCCCGCGGATATCCGCTGCCCGTGATGAGAAGGAAGCCGCTCATCTCGCCGAGAAACAAATTCAAGCCGGCCTACTCTTGGGGCTGCCATTACTCGCTGGGCTTCTCACCATGGGTAAGCTCTGCATTCATCTGCTCTATGCCGACTCGTTTGACGCCGCCATTCCGTTGCTGTCGTGGATGGTTTGGGGGGTATTTCTCCGTTTAATTGCCTGGCCGCTCGGCTATTGGCTGCTGGCGCGCGGTTCAGCGTCGGCTGTCATCGCATCCGAGACTATCGGCAATGGCGTAATGGTGGTGCTGCCGTTGGTCTTGATCCCCTATTACGGCCTAACGGGTGCCGCTCTAGGTTTCTGTATCAGCTATGTCATCTATGCGGGTTTAATGATCGTCATTGCTCGTCGTCGCTCTGGGCTCTGGCTCAGCGCACCAACGTGGCTCAGCATCGCAGCCGCGACCAGCGTTCTGCTGCTTGCCCAGTTCAGCGTGTCGCGCGCTGAGGGGCTTTATTGGGGGCTGCTCCCGACGGCGCTCATTGCCTTGGGTTGTTTCTGGACCTATCGTCGCGCGCTGCAGGCGGACTGACCGCTCCACTCTTACTATCATGAAAGGCATCATCCTCGCCGGCGGTTCCGGCACCCGACTTCATCCCCTCACTCAGGTCATGAGCAAGCAGCTCCTGCCCGTGTATGATAAGCCGATGATCTATTATCCACTGTCCGTGCTCATGCTCGCGGGCATCCGCGAGGTGCTGATCATCTCGACGCCGCAGGA
>CAIRLQ010000301.1 GCA_903879465.1 uncultured Opitutia bacterium
GACAATTAATGATAAGGTCGGCGCCTTCACGTATCTCGACCAAGCCGACGTGCTCGCGCAGGCCGACGCCTCCGATGCCCGCCGCAAGGCAGGGCAGGGCAGGGGGCCGCTCGAAGGTATCCCAGTCGCGATCAAGGACATCATCGCGGTGAAGGGCCAGCCGCTCACCTGTTCGAGTAAGATGCTCGCTTCGCTGGTCTCGCCTTACGACTCCCACGTCGCCGAGCGCCTCCGCGCCGCGGGTGCGATCCTCTACGGTCGCCTGAATATGGACGAGTTCGCGATGGGCTCCTCCACGGAGAACTCGGCGATCCGCAAGACGTTCAATCCTTGGGACCTCTCCCGTATTCCGGGCGGTTCTTCCGGCGGAAGCGCCGCGGCCCTTGCGGCTGGCCTGGTGCCGCTCTCGCTCGGTTCCGATACGGGTGGCTCAATTCGCCAGCCCGCCTCGCATTGCGGTGTGGTCGGCCTTAAGCCCACCTATGGGCTGATCTCTCGCTTCGGCCTCGTGGCCTTCGCCTCATCGCTCGACCAGATCGGCCCGATGGCCCGCAGTATCGAAGACTGCGAGCTCCTCCTCAACGCGCTGGCTTCGGCCGACGCCCGTGACATGACCTGCTTCGGCCCATCTGACCGTACCCTCACGCCGGCCGGTGATGCCAAGAAGCTCCGCATCGGCATTCCGAAGGGTTTCCTCGGCAAGGGTGTCGCGCCTGAAGTCGCCGCTGCCGTCAACACCGCCATCGAGTTTTACCGCTCGCAGGGTTGTGCGATCTCCGAGGTTGAACTGCCTTCTGCCGACCTCGCCGTGCCGACTTACTACGTCGTGGCGACCGCCGAGGCTTCCTCAAATCTCGGCCGCTACGACGGCGTCCGCTACGGCCATCGCTCCGCTTCCGCCGGCACGCCGGTCGAGATGATGACGGCCAGCCGTTCCGAAGGCTTCGGCCCAGAAGTTAAGCGCCGCATCCTGCTCGGTACGTTCGTACTTAGCGCCGGTTACGCCGACGCCTATTACGTCCGCGCCCTTCGCGCCCGTTCCAAGATTCGCGCCGAATACCTCGCCGCCCTCGCCGGCGTCGACGTGCTGCTCACCCCGACAGTCCCCACGCCCGCTTTCAAGGTCGGCGAGAAGGCTTCGGACCCCACTGCAGCTTTACCTCGAGGACATCTTTACGATTCCCGCCAACCTTGCGGGTCTGCCGGCAATCTCGGTGCCTTGCGGTAAGTCCGGTCACCTGCCCGTCGGTTTTCATCTCGTCGGCGCGCCGCTCTCCGAAGCCAAACTCCTCGCCGCGGGCCGTCTTTTCGAGGCCGCCCATGGTTTCGCCCACCAGCAAGCCGCCCTATGAGTAACGCACCTTCTGATTGGGAAGTGGTGATTGGCCTCGAGGTCCACGTGCAGTTGCACACCCGCGCGAAGGTCTTTGCGTCGTCCCCTTGGGGCTTCGGCAAGGAACCCAACGAGCAGGTCGATCCGGTCGTCCTTGGTCTCCCCGGCACGCTGCCGGTGGTAAACCGCGAGGCGGTCGAGAAATCGATCCTCTTCGGACTGGTCGTGGGTGCCTCGGTTCCGGATCACTGCTCCTGGGATCGTAAGAACTATTTCTACCCAGATAATCCGAAGAACTATCAGCTCACGCAGAAGGATTTCCCGGTCGTCGTCGGCGGTCAGGTCGAAATTGAACTCCCCGGCGCCTCGCGCAACGTGATGGGCGAGCACAAGTTCATCCGTATCCACCACGCGCACCTCGAAGAAGACGTGGGTAAACTTAGCCACGCGGGTAGCGGTTCTCTGGTCGACTATAATCGCGCCGGTGTGCCGTTGCTCGAGATTGTTACCGAGCCGGACCTCCGTTCCTCCGCCGAAGCCGAAGCTTTCCTGCGTTCGCTCGTCGCGATGCTCACCCAAGCCGGTGTGGCCGATTGCGACATGGAAAAAGGCCAGCTGCGTTGCGACTGCAACGTGTCCATTCGCCGCCGTGGCGCCGAGAAACTCGGCACTCGCACTGAGACCAAGAACCTCAACTCAATCTCGAGCGTCCGTGATACGGTCATTTACGAGACCGCCCGGCAGATTCGTGAACTCGAAGCCGGCCGCTCGATCACGCAAGAGACCCGCGGCTGGAACGCCGAACTTGCTCGTGGTTACGTGCTGCGCGATAAGGAAGACGCCCACGATTACCGCTACTTCCCTGATCCAGATATCCCGACGCTGAAGATTTCCCGCGAGACCGTCGCGCGCCTCTCCAAGCTGGTCCCCGAAAACCTCTACGACCGCCAGCGTCGCTATGTCGAAAAACTCGGCCTGCCTTACACCGCCGCTTCGGTGCTCGTGAACGACCGGGCACTTGCCGAATGGTTCGAACTCGCGGTCGCGGCCCACCGGACCAATCCGTCGGGCATCGCGAATCTCGTCGCCAACGACCTTCTGCGCGACCTCGCCGCTTCGGCGGGATCCGCCGGTGCCGCTGACGAGTCCGCTCCTGCCCAGGTCTCGCTTGCTTCCTGCCTGATCAAGCCGGCTCAGCTTGCTGGTCTGGTGAAGCTGACCGATGACGGTGTAATCTCCAAGCAGCAGGCCAAGGAAGTCTTTGCCGAGATGTTCAAGTCGGGTCAGGACGCTGCTGCCATCGTCGACGCCAAGGGCCTCCGCCAGAACAGCGATACCGGCGAGCTCGAGAAGATTGTCCAGGAAGTCATCGCCGACCCGGCGGTGGCGAAATCCATCGCCGAATACCGCGCAGGCAATGAGAAGGCCATCAACGCGCTCAAGGGTCCGATTATGAAGCGCACGCAGGGTAAGGCTAATCCGGTCCTCATCGACCAGTTGCTCCGCAAGTTCCTCGGATGAGAGACTCTTCCGTCTCGCCGCTCACCGCCGGCATCAAGGCGCTGCGCGATATCGCTCTGCCTTTGGCCGTCATCATGCTGGCCGCCGCCGGCTTGGTGGTCGCCTACTATAATATTCCTTCCGTCGCCGTAACCCTCAACCGCATCGGCGCGCTCAATGCCGCCAACCCGATGGCCTTCGCTGCGCTCTGCACGGCGATCACCTCTGGTCTCATCCCTTGGTGTTTCCGCATGGTTTTCCCGGGGCTGCGGCCGGCGCATCCGCTTGGGGATCTCATCCACAGTATGACCTGGTGGGCCTTGATGGGTATGGTCGTGAGTTATTTCTACACGCTTCAGGCCGACTGGTTCGGGGGCGAAGCGAATCTGCGCACGGTCCTCCTTAAGGTCCTTGTGGACATGTTGGGCTTCACGATTTTTGTGGGCGCTCCTGGTAACGCCATCTCCCACCTCTGGAAGGATTGCGGTTGGGACACCGCCCGCCTGCGCGCGGCGATGGGCCCGGGTTGGTACCGCCGCCTAGTACTGCCCAATCTGCTAACGAACTATTTCGTCTGGTTCCCCGGGACTCTTATTTTTTATAGCATGCCCACGGACCTGCAGTTGGTCGTGGCCAACTGCATCGGCTGCTTCTGGGCCCTGATGTGCGCCCGGATCGCCGCCCATTCGGGCGTTCCGATGTCGGATGCGCACGCTTGAGCGGGTTTTCTCGGCTTGCCGGCATCCCTCGCTTGAATCCCCGTCCGCGTTAACCGACCCTCCTTCCTGTGCCCGATCTCTTCGGTGAAATTGAACCCGGCGTCGCCGAGGTGGTCCCGTTCGACGGCGGGGCCCGGGCCTACTCGTACTCGGTGCCGGCGGCCTTGAAGGACGTCCTGCAGGTGGGGCAGCTGGTGCGCGTGCCGCTCGGTGGGCGTACGAGCATCGGTGTGGTCTGGAAATATCCCGCTGAGGCGCCGCTTTCCGCGAAACTCCGTAGCGTAATTTCACTTGAGCATGAGCAGCCGGTGATGACGCCGGACTGTTGCAAGCTGGCTGAATGGATGGCGAGTTACTACGGCTGCGGATTAAACTCGGTTTTGGAGACGGTCTTGCCGGCGGCCGTGCGTAAGGGTGTACGGCCCGTGCTTCGCCGGCTGCTCACCTTGGTCGCACCGCCCACCGCCGAGGCCTTAGAGAAACTTCGGAAGAAAGCCCCGCGTCAGGCGCAGGTCATCGATTATCTCGCTGGCCAGAAGGAGCCCGCCGATCGCGCCAAGATGGTCGAGGGCCTCGGCGTCGCCCAGCAGGCCGTCGACGCCCTCATCAAGTCGGGAGCGGTCAAGGAGGACGCCAGCGTGCTCTGGCGCGTGGCCTATAATGATCCTTACGCCGAAGGAGAGACGGTCGCCGCGGCGGGGCATGTGCTGAACCCTGAGCAGGTGGCCGCGGTGGCTTCCGTCACGCAGACCTTGGACTCAAAGGCTTTCCGCGCGCATCTGCTGCACGGTGTCACGGGCTCAGGTAAGACCGAAGTCTATGTCGCCCTGATTCGCAAGGTTGTGGCCGAAGGCGGTTCAGCGATCTTCCTGGTCCCAGAAGTTGCCCTCACGCCGCAGACGGTCGGACGGCTCCGTTCCCGCCTCGCCGATCTGGGTGCCAAGGTGGTCGTCTGGCACAGCCATCTTTCCGCCGGCGAGCGTTTCGACGCTTGGATGGCGATGTCGCTCGGGCAGGCAAGGGTGGTGGTCGGGGCCCGTTCCGCGGTCTTCGCCCCCCTCCCGAATCTGCGCCTCATTGTGGTCGACGAGGAGCATGAGCCTTCCTTTAAGCAGGGAGAGACGCCGATGTATCATGGTCGCGACGTCGCCGTGATGCGCGCCTCGATTCTCGGGGCGGCCTGCGTGCTGGGGTCAGCGACGCCTTCGCTGGAGACCTGGAAGAACGCGACCTCGGGCCGCTACGTGCTCGATGTGATGGCGAAGCGCGTGGATGACCGCCCGATGCCGGCCTTCCGCATCGTGGATATGCGGCGCGAAATCCTGCACTCTAAGGGGCAGCATATCCTCTCCCGGGAGCTCACCGATGGCATCCGTGAGCGGCTGAATCGTCGCGAGCAATCGATTCTCTTCCTGAATCGCCGTGGTCATTCGCGTTCGTTGGTCTGCCCAGATTGCGGCGAGGCCGTGCAGTGTAAACGTTGTAGCGTCTCGCTCACGTTGCACCGGACCGATGACACCGCCCGTTGCCACCTGTGCAACCATCAGGAGCGCGCCCCGGTGCTCTGCCCGAGTTGCCGCTCTCCGAAGGTCCGCTGGAAGGGCTACGGTACCCAGAAGGTCGAAGAGACGATTGCGCAGCTTTTTCCGCGCGCTCGCGTGGCCCGTATCGACGCCGATACGATGGGGAAGAAGGACCTCTTTCGGAAGGTGCTCTCGGATTTCCGGGCCGGTAAATATGACATGCTTCTCGGTACGCAAATGATCGCCAAGGGGCTTGATTTTCCGCGCGTGACGCTGGTGGGTATCATTGATGCCGACCTTTCCTTGCAGTTGCCGGACTTCCGCGCCGCCGAACGTACGTTTCAATTACTCACCCAGGTCGCCGGTCGCGCGGGCCGCGGTGAGCTCGAGGGCGTGGTCGTGGTGCAGAGTTTCCAACCAGCCTCGGATCCTATTCAATTCGCCAAGCGACTCGACTTCCATGGCTTCGCCGCGGCCGAGTTGGAGAAGCGCGCCGAGTTCGGTTATCCGCCGGAGCGCCATCTGATCCGCCACGTGTTCCGGGGCCGCAATGCCGAGAAAGTCAACTTCGTCGCCGACGCGTGGGTCAAGGAACTGGAGCGCCTGCACCCCGGCCTCTGCGAAATCCGCGGCCCGGCCCCGTGTCCTTTTGAAAAGGTGCAGGATCAGCACCGTGTGCACATTTGGTATCTCGTCTCCGGCGTGAAATCACTTCTCGCGTTGTTGCTCCCCCTGCGGGCAAAGATTCTCGGCGACGACGAGGTCATCGACGTGATCGACGTCGACGCTCAGGATTGTGCCTAAGTGGAGATGACTGCGTCGATGGCAGAAAAGACGCCTCTCGAATCATCAGGCCGGCGGCCGGCGAATTGGCCTGACATGTTTTAACTGTGATCGATTCTGTCATCGATCCAGCACTCGACTCAGCCCTCTTTTCCGGCGCTTCGCGCGCTCAGAACCACCGCTTGCGCTTCATCCAATAGATGACACCGGCCGCGAGCGTAGTCATCGTGCCGAGTGCCAGGAAGTAGCCGTATTTCTCGCCCCAAGGAGTGTGGATCTCTGGCATGAAGTGGAAGTTCATCCCCCAGAGGCCGACTAAGAAGGTTAGTGGAATGAACACCGAGCTCATGACCGTTAGAGCGCGGATGATTTCGTTAGTCTTTCGTTCCTGCTGGGTGTGGTGGTATTCCTGCAGATCCTGCAAGATCATGCGGGCGTGCTCAATCCGGTCGGCCGCACGGATTGCGTGGTCGTACAGGTCGCGCAGGTACATGTCCAAGGTCGTCGGCAAGAGGGGGTGCTCGTAGTGTTCGAGTACGCTCACCATATCCTTGAGCGGCTGGGCGAGTCGGCTGAGGCGGACAACGATACGCTTTAGGCGATAGACTTCATTGAGATCCCATTCGTCGGTACCCTTGAGGATTGAATCTTCGAGCTCGGTGGTTGCGTCCTCGATCTCCTCGGTCTGGTAGAGGAGGCGGTCGACGAGGGTGTCGAGGAGGGAGTAGACGAGATAACCGGCGTGCCACTTGCGGATGTTGCCTTTGTTGTCGGCGATACGCTTTTCGACGGCCTCGAAGACTTTCTCGTCGTTTTCATGGAAGGAGATCACCCAGTTCTGGGCGGCGACGATGGAAATCTGCTGGCCGCGCGGGGTGTCTTCTTCGACGCCGATGCGGACGGCGCGGGCGATGGCCAAGAGCTTGTCGCCATGCTCCTCGAATTTCGGACGGGAGGTGGCCGTCAGGATGTCTTCCTGTGCCAGCATCGGGATATCGAAGAAGGCTCCGACGATGTGGACGATCTGCGGGTCGGTGATACCCATGACCTGAATCCAGACCATGCCTGGTTTGCCAGCATAACGACCGACAGAATCCAGGTCCGAAAATTCCTCCACCTTGCAACTCGTCTCGTCGTAGGAAAAGACCCGGAATTTGGTCGGGGCAGTCGATTCGAAGGGGGATGCAGCCGGGAGTTGGCCGGGGGCGCGGCCGATCTCGGTGTCCTCGTAAGCGGCTTCGCCGGGCAGGGGGGCGGCGTCGTCCTTCAGATTCAGCCGGGTGCGCAAATCATGCATGCGACGTTCCAGGAAGGAACGGGCGCGGGCGATTTCTTGCTGACGTCTTTGCTGATGCCGGCTCATGGGGGCATCTTCCGTGCCACTTTAGCGATGTCAACGAGGACGGGTGGTCCGTCACCTAGACGTCACGTTGCCCTGCTTCAACCCTTGCGAGATCCCTTGGCGTTACGTCGGCCGTTCTTGCCGATGCCGTGCGGGATGAGCTTACCCTGGTGGACTTTCTGGAAGAGGTTGTTCGAATTAGTCACGCCGAGGCAGTAGAGTAAAGCGGTCACGTTCTCGGTCTTATCCTTTGACACCAGACCGGCGTTCGTGAGCGCCTCGGCCAGGGCCGCGTGGAAATTGGCAGGACTGATGTCCATGTGGTCGCCGCCGACCCGAAGCCAGAGCGCCGCCCGCGCATTCATCGCGCAGTTGCCTCGTTTTTCTTGGAGCAGCAGCAGGTGCTCGATTAGGTCGCTGAGATCTTCGGGGAGTTTCGCGGGCGTGGGCTCGGGCATGGGGCAGAAGGTTTTTCGGGTGAAAGGGGTGGGGTTGCCCAAAGCGCAGGCATCGGCAAGTATCCAAGGACTCTTTTATATTTAGACGACAGTTCGCTGTGAACATCTAATTACAATTTGGACTGTAATATTATATACTAATAAAAGGCCATATCCCGTGCTGGCCGGGGTGGGGGCACCCGGGATGGTGGTCGCGACAGGACTTGAACCTGTGACTTCAGCAATGTGAATGCTGCGCTCTAACCAACTGAGCTACGCGACCGTATCCCGGGTCTATGTAAATGCCTTTATCAAAGGGGGCGGGCAAGCCTGATTTGGGCGGGACTTTGGCGGATAAAGCCATGGTTACTTGTCTTTCTGGCCGGCCCGACGATTGTGTCGGGATGGAAATTGCCCCCTCGCCCCCCAGCCTGCGCGTGGCCGATGAGCGTCTCATCCGCCTCACGGCGCCGGCGGGGGTCAAGGTGCGGGCCTTGGCGGTGCGCGAGACCCAAGGCAACTTTCTGCGCGTGGCGATCTCCGGCGGTGGCTGTAACGGGCTTTCTTATAAGATGCGTTTTACCGGCGAGGCCAAGCCGGCCGATATCCTGGTCCGCACCGAGGGGGTCGAGGTCTTGGTCGACCCGAAGTCGGCCCTTTATCTTCGCGGTACGCAGTTGGACTATTCCGATAAGATGATCGGAGGCGGCTTTAAATTCTCCAATCCTAACGCCAAGGCCAGTTGTTCCTGCGGGGAGAGTTTCTCGCTTTAGCGCGAAGGCTAAACCTTCGCGAGGGGGCAAGTTGACACGCTGGCATGTGGGCAAGGCGTCTCGTGCTTGTCTCGAGGTAGGGTCGGGACCGCGTCACGACATCGTGTGCGTTGGGTAGGGCTGACCACCCTTGGTCAGCCGCGGTTGAGCGAGGCGCTCAACCCTACCTCGATGCAGGAATCCAAACTCAAGGGGAGACCAGAGACCGGATGATTGGCTGGGTTATTAAATGCCCGCAGCAAACCTCCCGGCTTCCGGTCTCCCCTTGCTTGGGAGTGACTGCCTTCAGTCCGCCGGAATCTCGTCCTTCGCGCCGGCTTCGTAGCGTTCGCACCAAGCTTTGGACCAGGAGGCGAAGTCGCCTGCGGCGATATGCACATGGGCCTGGGCCATGAGGTCTTGCAGGAAGTGGATATTGTGCAGCGCGAGCAACGTGCCGCCGAGCTGTTCGCCGGCGTGATGCAGGTGTCGCAGGTAAGCCCGGGAGAAATGACGGCAGGTGTAATTATCCATGCCTTCCACGAGCGGACGGTGATCATCGCGATAGCGCAGGTGCTTGACGCTGATTGGGCCATCGGGCGTGAACGCGCCACCGTGGCGACCGATGCGGGTCGGCATCGTGCAGTCGAACATATCGGCGCCCAGCGCGACCATGCGGAGGAGTTGGGGCGGGGTGCCGACGCCCATGACGTAGCGGGGCTTGTTCTTGGGCAGCAGTGGTGCGACCAGTCCGACCTGATGGAGCATGTGCTCTTCGGGCTCGCCGACGCTGACGCCGCCGATGGCGTGGCCGGGGAAATCAAGTCCGCCGAGTTCTTCGGCGCAGCGGATACGGAGGTCGTCGTAGACCGAGCCTTGGTTGATGCAGAAGAGATGGCGTCCCGAGGCGAGGAAGCCGCTGTCCTTGGCCAGCTGGAGCATCTCCTTGGCCCAGCGGATGGAGCGGTTCACCGCGACTTCACACGCGGCGCGCTCGCAGGGGTAGGGCGGACACTCGTCGAGCACCATGGCGATGTCCGAGCC
>CAIRLQ010000302.1 GCA_903879465.1 uncultured Opitutia bacterium
ATCAGGTCGCGCTTATCGCCCGCGCCGGCTTTATCGAGGTCTTCGAGCGAGCGCACCGCCATGATCTGTTCGCGTCCGTCGACTTTATCGATGATCGTGCCCACGCGCAGGATGTCGGCGAGCGCCGGATCTTCGGGCGAGATGCCGAGCACCATGAGCTGGTCGCGGACGGCCGCGGGATCTTTCGTGAGCAGGTCACGCGTGACGGGCAGCACGATGAGTGAATGGGGCGTCTTATCGCCGTAGGCGATGATGCTGACCGGATTGACGGTCGTGTTCAGTTGGGGTGTGATGGAGACCTTGGCGGTGACGCCGGCTTCGCGATCGACGTGGAGGATGCGGGGTTTGGCCCCTCCTTTGCGAAGGATTTCGCGGAATTCGATGGTGTTGTTGAGTGGCGTTCCGTCGATGGACAGGACGCGATCGCCGGCGTGGAGGCCGGCTTTCTCGGCGGGTGAATCCTTAGCAGGTTCGCCGATAATGACGTCGGTGTGGGGCTGGATGCCCGCGACGCGCACGCGATCTCCCGAATGCGAATTGAGTTCGACGCGGGCGGGCTGGACGACGATTTCGAGGGTTTTGCCTTCGCGCTCAACCTTGAAGGTGGCCGTCGGATTGCCCTGTGAGTCCTTGCGATTGCCGAGCATGACTGCCTCGCTGATCTGATTGAAGTTGGTGACCGTGTTGTCGTCGACCGCCAGAACTTTGTCCCCCGAGCGCAAGCCAGCCTTGAAGCTGGGGCCGGGAACGGTCTGTCCGAGGCCGAGTTCGGCGAGGTGCCCGGCGCTGGTGACGACCTGCTCGGGTACGTAGCCGATGACGGTACTGGAGCTACCCTCCGCGACCGGCATGCCGGTGACCCAGAGGATGCACGCGAGGGCGAAGGCGAAGATGACGTTGAAGACGGCGCCCATGACCGAGACGATCATCTTGTCGGCGTAAGAAATCTTCGGGAGTTTCTCCGCTTCTTCGCTGCTCGCACCTTCGATGCCTTCCATCTCGGCGAGTTGGGGTAGGGCGACGTAGCCACCGAGCGGGATGATGGACACGCGGTAATCGACGCCGTCCTTACCCGTCCAGCCGAAGAGGCGCGGGCCGAAGCCGATGGAGAATCGTTCGATTTTCAAGCCGCGCTTGCGGGCGGCGAGGAAGTGGCCGAGTTCGTGGACAAAGATCGAGCCGCCGAAGAAGATGGCCACGAGGGCGATGCCCTTGATGGAGCTGAGTAAGTCGCCGAAAGAAAGATTATCCATGAGGGAGAGGGGGAGGGGGTGTTTATCTCAACGGTTGAGGGCCAGGGCGAGCCTGGACGCAGCCGTGCGGGCTTCGGCGTCGGCGGAGAGCACGTCTTCCAGCGAACCTGGTTCGCGCGCACCGCAGCTCGCGAGGGTTTGGCCGACGAGTTCGGCGATGCCGGTGAAGGCCAGCTGGCCTTTGACGAAGGCGGCCACGGCCACTTCGTTGGCGGCGTTGAAAATCGCGGGGGCGGTCCCGCCGGTCGTGGCGGCCGTCCGGGCCAGGGCTAGGCAAGGGTAGCGGGCGGGGTCGGGTGGCGACATCGTCAATGCGAGCGACTGGGTGAGATCGAGGCGCGGTGCGGGGCAGGGGAGGCGGCGTGGGAAAAGGAGGCAATCCTGAATCGGGTAGGCCATCGACGGCGGCGAAAGCAGGGCCTGCAGGCTGCCGTCGGCCAGCGTCACCATCGAGTGGATGATGCTCTGTGGGTGGATGACGACGTCGATGCGATCGGTCGGCAGATCGAAGAGCCAGCGGGCCTCGATGACTTCGAGCCCTTTGTTCGCCATCGTCGCCGAATCGATGGTCACCTTCGGGCCCATGTCCCAGTTCGGGTGCTTGAGGGCCTGGGCGAGCGTGACGTGCATGAGGTCGGCGATCGGCGTGTCGCGGAAGGCGCCGCCCGAGGCCGTGAGCACGAGTCGGGCGATGTCGCCCTTGGGTTTGTCGCGGAGCAGCTGGTGGATTGCGTTGTGCTCGCTGTCGACCGGGAGCAGGCGTGCACCGGAGGTGCGGGCGGCTTCGGTGACGAACTTGCCGGCGAGGACGAGAAGTTCCTTGCTCGCGAGGGCAACGTCCTTCTTCGCTTTCAGCGCGGCGAGCGTCGGGGCGAGGCCGGCGGTGCCGACGACGGCGGAGACGACCACCGAGATTTCGGGGAGGCAGGCGACTTCGGTCAGTCCGGCGGTACCTTCAAGAATCCGGGTGCCGGCGGGGAAGGCGCCGG
>CAIRLQ010000303.1 GCA_903879465.1 uncultured Opitutia bacterium
TCGCCCCGCGGCCATGGCTATCCGAACACGCCGGGTATCTACACCGACGAGCAAGTCGGCGGCTGGAAGAAGGTCACTGCCGCCGTCCATGCCAAGGGCGGTCGCATCTTCCTACAGCTCTGGCATGTCGGCCGCATCTCGCACCCGGCCTTTCAGCCCAACGGTGAACTCCCCGTCGCCCCGTCCGCGATCAAGCCCGCCGGCCAGCTTTGGACCGGTAAGGAGATGGCCGACTACGTGACGCCCCGCGCCCTGCACATCGAAGAGATCCCCGGCATCGTCGCCGAATACGTCAAGGGCGCCCGTCTCGCCAAGGAAGCTGGTTTCGACGGAGTCGAAATCCATAACGCCAACGGCTACTTGCTCGATCAGTTCCTCCGCAGCGGCACCAACACGCGCACCGATGGCTACGGCAACTCCCTCGCCGCGCGCGCCCGTCTGACGCTGGAAGTCGTCAATGCGTGTATCTCCATCTGGGGCTCCGACCGCGTGGGCATCCGCCTCTCGCCTGGGGGCGTTTTCAACGACATGTCTGACGCCAATCCGCAGGAAACTTTTGGTTATCTCCTTCGCGAACTCTCGAAGCTCGAGATCGCCTATGCGCACGTCACGCGCGTTACGGCTCAAGATATCGCGCATGGGGCCAAGGCTGGTGTCGGCCCCAAGGAACTCCGCAAGGACTTCAAGGGCGTGCTCATTACCGCTGGCGGCTTCGATCGCGCGCAGGCCGAGCAGGCTATCGCCGAAGGCTGGGCGGATGCCGTCGCTTACGGAGTGCCATTCCTTTCGAACCCCGATCTCCCCCGTCGCCTGCAGGAAAACCTCGCGCTCAATACGCCCGATGAAGCCACCTTCTACGCCTCCGGCGCAAAGGGGTATACGGATTATCCGACCGCGGGCTAAAGGGTAGGGATGCGATGACATCGCATCCGCCCTAGGGTCTTCCCTGTCTGGCGTGAGGTGCCCCTTCGGGCACCTTAAAGCCATGCCTCTGCCCGAACGGGAATGGTTAGGTCATGCCCGGCCCGCATGGGTTGATGGCGATGATCCGATATTCCTGACGATTTGCGGCCGATCCCGTGGCATAAACCAATTCGCTCGGCCAGACGTGTGGGAAGTCATGCTGCGGGCTTCGGCTCGCCTGCAGGTAAGGGCCCTCTGGACGCCGCTCCTATTCGTGGCGATGCCAGATCACCTTCATCTCATCGCACGAATCCCTTCGCGGGCGGGAATCTCTACCGTGGTCCGCAGTTTCAAGCATGATATCAGTTACAAGCGCACCTTGGAGTGGCAGGCTGGCTTCTTCGATCACCGTATCCGCGACGATGATAGCTATCGCGCCAAGTGGTCATATGTCATGCTCAACCCTGTTCGTGCCGGCCTGGTCTCCAGGCCTGAGGATTGGCCCTACGTCAACATCGGCCAAGCCCCTGGTAGGGATGCGATGACATCGCATCCGTAGGCGAAAGTAGTTCAGGGTTTTGGTTCCCTGTGCCCTAAGCGTCGACTTGCTATGCGAACGGATGCGATGTCATCGCATCCCTACCCTCAGTGATGTCCGCCGGCCTGTTTCTCGGCCTCTTCCTTCTTCTTATCCCACTTGTGGTGGCCGTCCGGAAGGGTGCCGCCGAGTTCGTAA
>CAIRLQ010000304.1 GCA_903879465.1 uncultured Opitutia bacterium
ATCGGCGACGCCAAGCCCTGGGCCCAACAGCGCGACGGCCTCGGTTGCGCCGGCGTGATCGACGCCGCTGGCGCCTCCGCGACCTAGATGATCGCCCTCGATATCGTCCGCCCCGCCGGCTGGGTCAGCAAGGTCGGGTGGGGCCCGCAGCCGCTCGGCTTCAACCTCGATCCGCTGGTGCAGAAGAACATCACGCTCCAAGGCAGCTTCAGCCACAACTGGCCGATCTGGGAGCGCGTCATCGCCCTCATGGCCAGCGGCCAGTTCGACGTCCGTCCCATCATCGGCGGCGTCTGGCCCATCACCGACTGGCACACGGCCTTCGAGAAGATGCACAAGGGTGAAGTTGTGAAATCCGTTCTCAAACCCGTCTGAGCATGCGCCTGCAAGACAAGGTCATCATCGTCACCGGCAGCACGACCGGCATCGGCAAGGCCATCGCCAAACGCTGCGTGCGCGAAGGCGCCAAGGTCATCATCCACGGACTTGAGAAGGAACTCGCCGTCGAGACCCTCGCCGAGATCGGCGCCGCCAACGGCGTCGTCCATATCGAAGACTTGATGTCTCCGGGCTGCCCGCAACGTTTGGTCGATCTCGCGGTGAAGACCTTCGGTAAACTCGACGGCTTGGTTAACAATGCGGCGATCATCGCGCAGGGAAACATCCAGACCACTGACGCGGCCAACTTTCATAAGATTCTCGCGGTGAACACGGTCATCCCTTTCCTACTCATTCAGGCAGCCCTACCCCACCTCACCAAGTCCCGCGGCGCGGTGCTCAACATCGGTAGCGTCAACGCCTACGCAGGTGAACCGAACTTGCTCCCCTACAGCGTCTCGAAGGGTGCCCTGACCACCCTGACCCGCAATCTGGGCGATACGCTCCACCGACTCAACGGCGTGCGCGTCAACCAGATCAACCCAGGCTGGGTGCTCACGGAGAACGAAGCCCAGCGCAAGAAGGCACACGGCCTCAAGGCCGACTGGTATGCTGACCTCCCCCGCGTCTACGCACCTTCGGGTCGATTGATCACACCCGACGAGATCGCCGCCGCCGCCATCTACTGGCTCGCCGACGAAGCTGGCCCGATTAGCGGCTCAGTCGTCGAGCTGGAACAGTATCCCTTCATCGGGCGCAACCCACCGAAGGATCCGGAAAACCTTCCGGGACAAAAAGCCTGACCATGCCAAAGATCGCCGCCTTCCCGAAGGCCTACATGCATGCCCTCTGCAAAGACGGCACCATGAAACTCTCCGAGTGGTTCGCCCTCGCCGCCACGCTCAACGTCCAAGGACTGGAGTTCTACGCGGGCTTCCTCGAGATGGCCGACGACTCCAAGTGGCCGCTCTACCGACGTCAGGTCAACGACCTAGGGATGTCGATCCCGATGATGTGCTGCTCGCCCGACTTCACGCATCCGGATAAGGCCTTCCGCGACGCCGAGATCGCCAAGCAGAAGCGCTGGATCGACATGACCCACGCGCTCGGCGGCTCCTACTGCCGCGTGCTCAGCGGCCAGCGCCGCCCCGAGCTCACCGACGCCGAGGGCGTGCGTCTCGCGGCCGAAAGCATCATCGCCTGCATCCCCTACGCCAAGGAACGTGGGGTGACGCTCATCCTCGAAAACCACTACAAGGACGATTTTTGGATGTACCCCGAGTTTGCCCAGAAGATGGACGTCTTCTGCGCTCTGGTGAACGCCCTACCATCCGACGGCTTCGGCGTGAACTACGACCCCAGCAACGCTTACATCGCCGGCGACG
>CAIRLQ010000305.1 GCA_903879465.1 uncultured Opitutia bacterium
CCAAGGGAAAGACATTTTCAGGTGACAGGTGACGGCCACGGGCATCAGGGATTCAGGTTTCGGCTTTTCGGCCATCGGCCGCGGGAACCCGGAGCCGGCTGCCGAAGGCTGAACAGCTGACACCCGAAAGGCCGATGCCCTGGTGGCTGTCACCCGTCACCTGAAAATATCCCCAAGCCAATCATCCGGTCTCCGATTTCCCTTTGAATGCTGGGGCTTATCTAGTCCACCGAGCCTCTGGGCCACCCCAGTTGCCTCCCTTGCCAACTTGTCAACTGGTCAACTGATCAACTTCTTCGCCGGAGACGCCCATCTTCTTCAGGACGAAATCCCTCATATCCGGCGCAAGCGGCGCGCTGAACGTACGCGTAATCCGCGGTGGAAAACGGAACTCGAGTTTGGCAGCGTGTAATGCCTGACGACCCATTTCGAGCTTAGAGGCCAATCGATCGGTCCACCCATGGGCGACGAATTCCATATAGAGCGAATCATCGCCGCCATAAAGCTTGTCGCCGACCACAGGTAGACCGAGCCAAAGCGCATGGGCGCGAATCTGATGCTTGCGCCCGGTATGCGGCTGCACGCGCGCGAGGGTGTAACCACCGCCAACGAGCACGGGCTCGAAAAAAGTCGCCGCCGGCAAAGTCCCGGGACCTTCACGGACCGCCGTCTTCACCACCACCTGGCTCGTCTCATCCGGCCCGAGCGGCTGGTCGACCATGACCGGCTCCTTCATCTCGCCCTTGAGCAGCGCGTAATAGGTCTTGAGCACCATGCGGCGCTCCATCGCGGTCTGCGCGGCGGAAGCGGCCACGAAATGCTTCGCAATCAGGATGATCCCGCTCGTCTCGCGATCAAGCCGGCTGACGAGGTGCAGGACTTCAAGTTGCCGCCACTCCTTGACGGCTCCAACGAGCGATGACCATGGTCCGTCCTTGGAGGGATGGCAAATCAACCATCCAGGCTTATCGAAGGCGATGTAGTCCGCATCCTCTTCGAGAATCCAACCCGGCAGATGCGCTGGGTCGACTTTGGGAGCGGTGCCACTCGGCGGGCTGAAATGGTATTCGCTCATGTGCGGCCGGGCAGGCGATCCTGCCAATCCGCGCCGGTCGCATGCTGCCCATAAAAACGGGCGAGCACTTCGCCGACCAGATAAAGCGAGCCGAGTACGACGATGACTTCGCCATCGACGACGCAGTCGCCGGCCTGAGGGAAAGTCTCCGCCACGGTCGCCAAGCGCACCTCGCCCTTGAAATCTTCCGGCAACAGCGCGGCGAGTTCAGTAGCCGCCAGCGCGCGCTCGTTATCCGGCCGCACCAGCACTAGGCGGGTGGCATACCGTGAGGCCACGTAGAGTAGCGAGCGGCCGCGGTCGACGCTGAGCGCGCCCAGCACGACCGTCGCCGACGGCAACGCCGCCAGGAGAGGCTCGATGGCGCGGATGCCCTCTTCGTTATGCGAACCGTCGATGATCAGCCGTCGGCCGTCGGCCAACTTTAGTTCCTGCCAGCGGCCGGCCCACTCGATATGCTGCAAAGCCCAGCGCGCCTTCTCGGCGACGAACGGCAGGCGTCCCGCCAGCTCGCAGGCGAGCCAAGCGGCGCCAGCGTTGCGGCGTTGATGCGCGCCGAGGAGATTCGTCGCGGGTAATCCGGCCGCGAATCGGTCGCGGACAAAATGCAGGGGCGCCCCGATCTGCTGCGCGCGCGCGACGACCGCCGCCTCGGCGTCGGCCGGCAAATCGCCGACGACGCACGGCACCCCAGGCTTGAGGATGCCCGCCTTCTCCGCAGCAATCTGCGCCAGGGTGTTACCGAGGTATTCCTGGTGATCAAAACCAATCGACGTGATTACGCACACTTCTGGAGCACAAATATTCGTCGCGTCGAGGCGGCCGCCGAGACCTGTCTCGAGCACAGCGACGTCGACCGTTCGCCGGTTCCACCTTCCTCCCGGAGGAGCTCGGCGAGACACGCACGAGCTCTTCATTACCCGCCGCTTTTGAAAACGACGCCGGCGCCATCGAATGCGG
>CAIRLQ010000306.1 GCA_903879465.1 uncultured Opitutia bacterium
CAAGTTGGTGAGGCAGGAAGTCGTCGAGCCCAAGGAGCTTCCCCGCGAAAAGAAAAGTGAAATCGTGCGCGTCGGTCGCGCTCCCAAGATCGTCGTCGCGTATGTGTCGACCCGCTTCTTCGGTGAGCATGGTTATTCTTCGAAGCTACATCTTAACTCGGAATAAAAGGCTGCGCAGAGAGCTGCGCCGAAGTCATTTCATCAACTGATTAGGCCGGCTAAGTCGAGGACGAGAATATCCTCCCGGCAAGTCCGCCGATCATGGGGGCGGATCGATCTTGGGCGGTCAGGGCGAGCGGTGTAGCTCGGCCTGAATTTCCGCGAGCAGTTTCTCGAGCCCTTGTCCGTAGCGGATGTAGGAGTCGAAGCGTTCCTGGGGCGAGGCCTTGGTGCCTTCGCCCAGATGGACAATACTAGCAACGTGGGGCTCGATGGAAACGCCGGCTTTATAGCCGCGGCGGATTAGGTCGGTCAGGATTTCGCGGACGAGGGCGTCGCCTTCGCCGGCATAAGTGAAAGTGTTGCTCTTGCCGCCTTCCGGATTGCGTCGGCAATCCTTGATATGGACGTATTCGATGAACGGAAGGACCTCTTGATAGAAGGGCAGCGTGGGTTGGCCGTAGGAGGCTGTATTGCCGATATCGAACAGGTAGCGGACGCTCGGGTGATTCACGCGTTCGATGAACTGGCGGGCGTAATCGCCGGACAGGCCGCCCCAGCCTTCGCAGTTTTCGTGGAGCAGGAGGATGCCGCCATCGGCAGCAATCTTGGCCATCTCTTTGTAACGTCGGACGCCTTCGTCGCGCCAGGTTTCATCGGAAGCCTCGCCGCGGACCCAGCCCATCGTGCGGACGAAGCGCGTGCGCGTGCGCTGCATGCGGGGAATGAGCACGCGGAGGTCGGACAGGTCTGTTTGGAAATCGCCGGAGATCGGGCGGCTCCAGTTACCGATCGCCGAGGCGAAACTGCTAACGTGCATTCCGGCGGCTTCAATCTTATCGACCGCGCGGCGGAAGTCGTCGTCGGATACCGCGGCGCTCGAAAACTGGCGGCCGTTGAGTAGGCGGAGTTCGAGGCAGGACCAGTGGAGTGCCTTGTGTGCGGCGATTTGGCCGTCGATGTCGTCGGCCGCTTCATCGGCGAGACCCGAGAGGGGGAAGGGGTGGTGAACCATGGGAGAGAGGAGGACTGAATTGATGGCTGAATCGAGGACTGAATCGAGGTCTGAATTGAAAACGGGATAGGGGTTCGGCTTGCGGGATCGCGGTAATGAGCGGATAAGTTCCTTATGAGATTTGCCCCAATCTTGCTCTGTTGGTCCCTCTTGTGCGCTGCGGCTGAGCCGGCTCGCAAATTGAAGGTCTTCATCCTGGCCGGGCAGTCGAACATGGAAGGGCAGGCGGTCGTTGATCTCAAGGGCAAGGACTACAACGGCGGGAAGGGTACGCTCGTCGAAGTGATGTCACGTCCCGATGCCGGCGAGCGCTACGCGCAACTGAAGAATAAGGATGGCAGCTGGGTGGTACGCAAAGACGTCTGGGTGCGCTATCAGAGAGAGAAGCGACCACTGCTCGCCGGTGATCTCGGGTTGGGTTACGCTGGTTATGGTGATATCCATCACTTCGGTCCCGAGTTCGCCTTTGGCCATATCGTTGGCGAGGCCTACCATGAGCAGGTTTTACTGATCAAGACCGCCTGGGGAGGTAAGAGCCTCTACCGTGATTTCCGGCCGCCGAGTGCGGGGGGTGAGACTGGTCCTTATTATCTTAAAATGGTCGCGGAGATTCGCGAGGCCTTGGCGAATCTGCGGAAGGATTTTCCGGGCTATGATGGTTCGCCCGTGGAGCTCGCAGGTTTCGTATGGTATCAGGGATGGAACGATGGCGTGGATGCGAAGATAGCCGTACCTCAATATGAGCAGAATCTCACCTGCCTGATCCGTGATATCCGTAAGGAGTTCGCAGCGCCGAGGTTACCGGTGATTATCGGGGAGCTCACCGGACCGTGGGTCGAGGCGCCCAAGGATTGGGAGGCGCTGCGCAAGGCTCAAGCCACCGTCGCAAATCATCCCGAATTCAAGGATAACGTCGTCTTCGTGCCCACCCGTGGATTTGTGCGCAAGGCCGAGGATTCACCCAACCCTAGCCACGGACATCACGAGTTCGGTAATGCCGAGACCTATTTCCTCGTCGGGGAGGCCTTGGGGAAGGCCGCCGTGCAGATGGCAGGGCGGGATCGCCAAGTGCGGGAACTGCGTGGGTGGACGCTGCGTATCGACGAACGCCTAATCGCCAAGGATGCCGCCATGGTCGAGAAGGCCGTCGATTTGCTGGATAAACATCTCGAAAAAATTATCCGGCTCGTGCCGGCCAAGGCTGTCGCCGAACTTAAGAAGACCACGCTCAACTTTACGCTGCAGTATCCGGGTGTGCGACCGACTGCCGAATATCACGGTGGGTTAGAATGGGTCAAAAACGCTGGTCGCGAGACCGCCTTGGCGAAGTCGATTGAGTTCACGAACGTCGAGCGGTTCGAGCCGGAGACGAAACGCATGCCCGTGTTCGTGCTCCATGAGCTTGCCCATGCCTATCATGACAAAGTGGTGCCGGGTGGTTATCAGAATCCCGACATCGTTAGTGCGTTTCAGCAGGCGAAGGCGTCAGGGAAGTACGATGCCGTGAAGCGTTGGAATGGAGAGAGCTTTGCGGTCAAGCCCGCCAAGGCTTACGCGATGAACAACCCGATGGAATATTTCGCCGAGAGCACCGAAGCCTATTTTGATCGTAACGACTTTGAGCCGTTTGATCGGGCGGAATTACAGGCCAAGGATCAAGGGATGCTCAAGGTGTTAGAGAAGATCTGGGGGATTGGCGGGCGGTAGGACGGGTTGGGCTTGCCCGTCCTCCGTGGGTGTGCGAGGGATGAATGATGAGATTCGCCCCGATGTCATGGTTGGCCTTGTCCTTGCTGTTCACGTTGGCCGCTTTCGGTGAAGATCCGCAGCGAGTCCTCTTCATCGGCAACAGCTATACCGGCGTCAATAAGCTGCCCGACGTCTTCCTTGAAGTCGTGAAGGATTCAGGCCGCCCGGGCCCGGTGGTGAAAGCGTCGACACCTGGGGGTCGGACGCTTAAGCAGCAGCTGAGCATTCCCGGGAGCCTCAAACTCATCGAAGAGGGCGGATGGGATGTCGTGGTCTTGCAGGGACATAGCCAGGAACCTGCGATTGCCGAGCGGGATGAGACCGTCCGCAGGGAGTTTCTTGAAAGCGCTGCCGAGCTGTGTAAGCGGGTGCGGGCCAAGAGTCCCAAGGCACGGATCTTCTTCTATGAGACTTGGGCACGTCACTCTGACTATTGGACGGCGGGTAAGAAAGCCGACGCTATTGGCGTCGACCCAAAGGAGATGCAGTCGCGTTTGCGTAAATGGTATGGCGTTGTTACGAAGGAGAATGCCGCCACCTTGGTGCCCTGCGGCGATGCCTGGGAATTGAATTACGCTTCAACAGCGCCGATGCGTCTCCACACGAAGGATAATTCGCATCCTGAATTTGTGGGGACTTACCTCAATGCCCTCATCTTCTTCGGCAAGATTTACGACGTGAAGGCGCCGGCGCCGAAGTGGACGGGCAAGTTGGACGCCGCCCAGGCTGCGCTGGTGCGTGGTTACGCCGCACAAGTCCTGAAATAAGTCCTCAGGGCGTCAGGCCAGCGGCGCGGAGGGCGGTCGCATGGACGGCGATATCATGTTCGGCAGTCCAACCAAAGGCCTGTCCGCGAAGGACGCGGGCTAGGTCGCGAAATTCCTCATCGTAGCGGCCTTGAGGGACAGGGAGTCCAAAATAGTTGTCACCTTTCTTAAATCGGGGGACGGCCATCATCACCTGGCTCTTTCCGTCATCAGAGAGGCGGCATTCTTTGAGGGTGCCGCGGGTTTGATCGAGACGAAGCATGCCTTTACCGGACTCGAGTGGACGGATTTCCATATCGCCGCGGGTGCCACGAACCGTGATGGCGCGATTTGGTCCTCCGAAGGGGTCAGCGTGGTTGCAGCGAATCGTCACCGTCGCCTTAGGGTAGGAGAGCACCGCCAGCTGATTATCGACGAAACTGTCGCTCGGCGCGCGGGTCGCCTGGCCGAAGGCTTGGACTGATATCGGCGGGCCCATGAGTGTCACGATTGTATCGACTAGATGGCAGGCGAGCTCGTACATCCCACCGCCGGGGAGGGCGGCGAAGCGCTTGCGCGACCCATCATCGAGTAACTTGCCCATCGAGGCGTCGATTTCCATCACCTCGCCCAGCCAGCCTTCTTGCACGGCTTGGACGAGGAGTTGGATGGCGGGATTATAGCGCAGCATGTAGCCCATTTGGACCGTAAGTTTTTGTGCGGCGGCGTAGCGACGGAGTGATACGAAATCGGCATGCTTCTCCGCGCCGGGCTTATCCAGGTGGATATGCTTGCCGGCTTTTAGTGTGGCGAGGGCGGCTCGGGCCGAGTCTTCCAGGGTCGTCTCGATGACCACGGCTTGGATGGAGCGGTCGGCGAGGATTTCCTCTTCGGTAAGATATTTAAGACCTGCAAACGATTTGGATTTCTGGGCGGAGGCTTGGCGGGAGGCGATAGGTTCGGCGAAGCCCACGACGTCGTAGAGCTCGGTCAACGAGCGAAGTGCGTCCATCTTGCCCGTCGCGTGGGCATGAGACGTTCCAATCTGAGCGATGCGGATGCGGTTCGCGGTGTTTGCGCCCAGCAGCGGCGCGAAGGGGGCGAGCGCGAGGCTGGCCAGAAGGGTTCGACGATGCATCATTTGAGGAGCCATTCGACGGCTTGTTGCTTGGGGTCGCCCGCGGGCTGTTGCAGTGTGGCCTCGGGGAATAGGGAGGTATCAGTTTCGCCAGCAACCCAGAGAGGCAGGGGTGAGCTCAGGCTGAGCAGGCCCGGGACGTCGAGATACTTGGCACCGCCGGGAAGGAACATTGGATCGCGATAGTCGAGCAACTGGCCGAAGCGGAAGCCGCCCGTATCAATAGCCGCCTTGCGGAGGGCGGTGCCGGTGATGGCGCGAGCCGCCGCCGCAACTGGGCCCATTTTGCCAAAGCCTGCGATCGAGACATGCTTAACTCCAGGTTGTG
>CAIRLQ010000307.1 GCA_903879465.1 uncultured Opitutia bacterium
CCCACCTGCCACCTTCGAGACAGGTGCAGATTCCGAATGCCTTATCCTCACCGTTAGTCGCGAACTCCTTGCCCTCTCGCCCCCCTCGGCCCTACTTTTCCGTCATGTCCACGAAGCCCGCCATCCTTGTCCTGTGCACCGGAAATTCCTGCCGCAGCCACATGGCCGAAGGTTTTTGCGTGCCGCGGTCGGCGATAGCGCCGAGGTCTTCAGCGCGGGCTCGAAACCAGCGGGCTACGTACACCCTCTTTCAATCAAAGTCATGGCCGAGGCCGGCATTGATCTTTCCGGCCACACCTCGAAGCACATGAACGAGTTCCTACCGCGCCGCATCGACGTCGTCATTACGGTCTGCGGCAACGCCGACCAAGTCTGCCCGATGTATCCTGGCCAAGTCGCCCGCTTCCATTGGGGTTTCGACGACCCTGCCCACGCGAAGGGGACTGAAGAAGAAATCTTAAAGGAATTCCGGCGGGTTCGCGACGAGATCAAAGCGAAGTTCACCGCCTACGGCACGGCCGTGAAGGCGGGCAAGCTGCAGGGCTGAGTTTTCCGCGACTCGGGCCGAGCGGGCGCCGGGTGATTAACCTTTGCGTTAACGGGTCGGAAGGGATTGCCTCTCGTCACCCCTACTGCCGATGAAGCCTTTCCATGGAGCGCGGCAAAAAATCCGCGCTGAACTTGAATCAGCCGCCCCGCGCCGCGTCTTCGGCTCCGGCTGGGCCAGCGGCGTCCTGGGTATCGGCCTGAGTCTCGCTGGCCTGCTCCTCGTCATCTCGATGCGCACTCCGGGTCAGTTGCTGACCACCCCCCAGATCACGCCGCTCCAAGCAAACCATTGGTTCAAGCTTGGCGTCCTCCTGTTGCTCACGGGCGGCTTCGTTTCCTCGGTGGTGAGTCTGGCGCTGCGCGAAGCCAAGATCCTCGGCACCACCGGCGTCGTGCTGGCGCTGACGGCCACCGTCATTGGCCAAACCATCGCGACCGCAAACACCGCCCACCCCCTGCCGGTCTTCTTCGGTCTCGACTGGTTTGCACTCAACGTGCTGTTCACTGGCCTGATCTTTATACCCATCGAGCGACTCAGTCCGCACGACCCCGAGCAGCCGATCTTCCGCGATGAATGGCGCGAAGATGTCTTCTATGTCTTGATCAGCAGCCTGATGGTGCAGGCACTGGCTTTCCTTCCGCAGGCCCCCGGGCAATTAGTCGGCGGACTCTCCCCTCTGGACTCCGTCCGCCATTGGGTCGGAAGCCTTCCCCTCGTCGTCCAGATTCCGGCTATTATGCTCGCGGCGGATTTTTTCCAGTATTGGGGGCATCGCGCCTTCCATCGTATCCCTTGGCTCTGGAACTTCCATGCCGTCCATCATTCCGCCCAGAGCATGGATTGGATGTCCGGCGCACGTATGCACTTCATCGAAATTCTCCTGATGCGCTCCATTACGGCCATTCCGGTCTTTGCCCTGGGTTTCACCCCCCTCGCCATCGAGGTCTACGTACTGCTGGCGTATGTCTACACGACTTTGATTCACTCGAATCTCGGCTGGAGATTACCGCTCATCGATCAGTTACTCGTCACGCCGCAGTTCCACCATTGGCACCATGGGGCCGACAAGGAAGCGATCGACGTCAATTTCGCCATCCACTTCCCGATATTCGATCGACTCTTCGGCACCTACCATCTGCCCAAAGATCAGTGGCCTTCCAGTTACGGCATCGAAGGCCATCCCGTGCCGAAGGGCTACTGGGCCCAGTTGCTCTATCCGTTCCGGCGGAAGTAAGCGCGTCGGAGCTTGTCTCTAGGGTAGGGTCAGCACTGCGTGCTGACCTAGGATTGCCTCGA
>CAIRLQ010000308.1 GCA_903879465.1 uncultured Opitutia bacterium
CAACTGCCCGGGTGTGATCACGCCGGATGCCTGCAAGATCGGCATCATGCCGGGCCATATCCACCTGCGCGGCTCGGTCGGCGTGGTCTCCCGCTCCGGCACGCTCACCTACGAAGCCGTGGCGCAGACCACGGCGGCGGGCCTTGGCCAGTCGACCTGCGTCGGCATCGGCGGCGACCCCGTCAACGGCACCTCCCACCTCGACGTCATCAAGCTCTTCAACGACGACCCGGAAACCGAAGCCATCATCATGATCGGCGAAATCGGTGGTAACGCTGAAGTCGAAGCCGCCCGCTGGATCAAAGAACACTGTAAGAAGCCCGTCGCGGGTTTCATCGCCGGTGCCACCGCTCCGGCCGGGCGTCGCATGGGCCACGCTGGCGCCGTCATCGGCGGAGCCGAAGACACCGCCGCCGCGAAGATCAAGATCTTCCAGGAATGCGGCATCTCCGTCGCCGTCACGCCCTCGGACATGGCCGACGCCCTCCTTCGTATCTGGAAGGGCTGAAGCAAACCGACATCATAACGTCACCAAAGGGCCATATTATATGGCCCTTTTTGTTTTACGATAAACGGGGAGGTGGCAATTTCGTCAGACATAAAACCGTGACCGACACTCCTCCGCCTGTGATCACGCCCACCTCCACCGCCGCACCGAAAAGCCGCACCGCCTACATTCTACTGGCCGTCTTCCTCGGAGCCTACGGTATTCATAATTTCTACGCTGGCGACAAGAAGGCCGGCTTAATCAAAGTTCTGGTCTCCCTGCTCACTTGTTTTATCGGCGCCATCCCGATGTGGATTTGGGCCATCGTGGATGCCATCAACGTCAAGAAAGACGCAAACGGCGTCGACTTCAACTAAGCCCGCCCGCTATACCATCCAAAGGCCGCCCATTGGGCGGCCTTTTTACTTAAAGCACACCTCAGGAGATCCATCCCCGCCTTTAGGCTTCCGCTAAAGTTAAGCCTAAGCTAAGTTCGTGCCCATGTGGTATTACGAACAGAACGGTAATCGCATCGGGCCAGTCGACGAAACCACGATGCGAAGCCTAGTCGCCAACCGCACGATCTCCATCGACACACTTGTCTGGACCAACGGCATGGCTAACTGGACCCCACTCCAACAGACCCACCTCGCGGCTGGCCTGCCCGTCCCTCCGCCGATGCCCACCGCGGCACCCGTCTCCGCCCACCACCCCGACGCCAAGGATCGCGTCGCCTATGTCCTCTTGGCGGTACTCTTAGGGTGTGGCATCCATAACTTCTACGCCGGCTATAATACGAAGGGCATCATCCAACTGCTCATCTCAGTACTGAGCTGCGGCATCCTCTGGTTCTTCATGTGGATCTGGGCTATCATCGAGGCCTGCACGGTCACGCAGGACGCGAACGGCGTCCGTTTCAAGTAAACTAGCCTGGGGGAGGCGTAAGTAATCCGGCTGGTCTCCGCCTAGCATCATCCTAGGCTTTGGTTACCCATGCGTGCCCTCGCCCTACTGGCACTCTTACCGCTTCTGACCCTGCACAGTGCGGAGCAGCCTACACGCCAGATTCGGATCGACGCCAACGGCTTCGAATCCCGGGAGCAGGACATCGCGAAGGTCTGCCTATCAGCCATCTCTGAATTACAGAAATACTGCCCAGGACTACCAGCCGAGAACGTGGTCATCCAGCATGGAAATAAGAATCCGATCACACTCTTCCAGCGGAACCCGCAGGGAGAAATCGTCGTTAGATTAAATACAGGGAAGACCTTCTGGTCGCAATACGCCTACCAGGTCGCCCACGAAATCTGCCATGTCCACTGCGGTTTCCGTGAAGGGCCGCGCGAGAACCTCTGGTTCGAAGAATCCATCTGCGAGACAGCCTCGCTCTTCTGCCTGCGTGCCATGGCGAAAACCTGGCAGACCAAACCTCCCTCTCCGAACTGGGTCAGTTACGCCCCCGCTTTAACTAAATACGCGGATGAGGTAATCGCGAAGCGCACCTATAAGGCCGAATTCGAAACCAAAGGTCCGGTGAAGTTCTTCCGTGATCATGAGCCCGAATTCAGGAGTAACGCCACCGACCGCCAACTCAACGGGGCCATCGCCTTGGCCCTCCTCCCCTTCTTCGAGGACAAACCCGCACGCTGGGCGGCCGTACGCTGGCTCAATGCCACGGCACGGCCTGAGAACGAAACGTTCGGCGCCTACCTCAAACGTTGGGAGAAAAATACTCCACCCGAGCATAAGGAGACGGTGCGCGGCATTCAAAACCTCTTTGGACTCTGAAAATAAAAAGGCCGCCCAGCA
>CAIRLQ010000309.1 GCA_903879465.1 uncultured Opitutia bacterium
AACTGCTTCAGGCACTGCGGCTACCGCTACAGCTACATGTAAGCCGAATGCGATCCAGAGGGGATGAGCGATCGATCAGGTGAACGCGAGAATATTTCTTGGCTTCTCAAGCCCAGATCGACGTAGCGAAAATCGTTCCACTCTACCGCTTGATGAGAAGTTTTTCACCGTCTGTGCAGTCCTTCCCTGAATCCGACTTGCGGGCGGTGGATCACGGCGGCCCTCAACGCGAGTGGATGTCGATCGCGGGCAGTAAAAGTTGGGCGACGCCTGGAACGGCCGCGGGATGATTCGGTGGTTCGGCGCACACACGCCGTGGTACCTGTGCCGGTGTTTTTATGGCGGCGGCACGAGCATCGTTTCCGAGCCGCACGGCGGGCGGCAGGTCGAAGCGGTCGAGGTTCATCACCTTGGTCCAGGCCGCCACGAAGTCGCTGACGAACTTACGCCGCGAATCTTCGCTCGCGTAGACCTCGGCGATCGCCCGCAGTCTGGAGTTTGAACCGAAGATCAGGTCGACCCGGCTGGCCGTCCACTTCACAGCGCCCGTTTTCCGGTCGTGGCCCTCGAAGAAGTGGTCGCAGACAGACGACGTCTGCCAATCGACACCCATGTCGAGCAGGTTGACGAAGTAGTCGTTGGTGAGCGTTCCGGGGTGATCTGTGAAAACGCCAAGTTGGGCCAGCGGACCGCTGCCGGCATTCGCCCCCAGCACCCGCAGGCCACCAACGAGCACGGCCATCTCCGGGGCCGAAAGCGTCAGCAGTTGCGCCCGATCGACGAGCAGTTCCTCGGCCGGCCGGTCGATCTCCCTGGCGAGATGATTGCGAAACCCGTCCGACTTCGGCTCCAGCACGGCGAACGAATCGACATCGGTCATCGCCTGCGTCGCATCGGTTCGGCCGGGCGTGAAGGGCACCGTCAACTCCTGACCGACCTGCCGGGCGGCCTCCTCCACCGCAGCGCAGCCGCCGAGCACGATCAGATCGGCCATCGACACCTGCCTGCCCCCGGTCTCGGCGGCGTTGAATTCCTTCTGGATCGCCGACAGCCGGTCGAGCACCTTGGCCAGCCGGGCGGGCTGGTTGACATCCCAGTCCTTCTGGGGCGCCAGCCGAATCCGACCGCCGTTGGCACCCCCGCGTTTGTCGCTGCCTCGAAACGTCGAAGCCGAGGCCCAGGCCGTCGAGACAAGCTCCGAGACGGAGAGACCGGAGCCGAGAATCTTCGCCTTCAGGGCGGCGATGTCCGGCTCTTCGATGGGCGGATATTTGCCCGCCGGCACGGGATCTTGCCAGATCTGCGGCGCGGGCACGTCGGGCCCCAGCAGCCTCGACACCGGCCCCATGTCGCGGTGGGTGAGCTTGTACCAGGCCTTGGCAAACGCCTCCCTGAACTGCTCGGGGTGCTCGTAAAACCGCTTCGAAATCGGCCCATACTGCGGATCCATGCGGAGCGCAAGATCGGTGGTGAACATCATCGGCGGGTGGGATTTGGAGACGTCGTAGGCGTCTGGAACCGTGCCCTCGGCCGACTTCTCCTTCGGCGTCCACTGCCAGGCACCGGCCGGACTCTTCGTCAGTTCCCACTCATATTCGAGAAGATGCTCGAAGTAGTCGTTCGACCAGTTCGTCGGCGTTGAGGTCCAAGCCCCCTCGAGGCCGCTGGTGATCGTGTCGGCCCCCTTGCCGGTGCGGAAGCGGTTCTTCCAGCCGAGCCCCTGCTCCTCGATACCGGCGGCCTCCGGGGCAGGACCGACGTTGTCCGCGCTGGCCGCGCCGTGCGACTTGCCAAAGGTATGGCCACCGGCGATCAGAGCCAACGTCTCCTCGTCGTTCATCGCCATCCGGCCGAAGGTCTCGCGGATGTCACGGGCCGCGGCCAGCGGATCGGGCTTGCCGTCGGGCCCTTCCGGATTGACGTAGATCAGCCCCATCTGGACGGCTGCCAAAGGATTTTCGAGCCGACGATCGCCGCTGTATCGTTTATCGCCGAGCCACTCGCTCTCGGGCCCCCAGAAGATGTCGTTCTGCGGCTCCCAAACGTCCTCCCGGCCCCCGCCGAATCCGAACGTCTGGAATCCCATCGAATCGAGGGCGACATTCCCTGCGAGGATCATCAAATCGGCCCAGGAGATCTTCTGGCCATACTTCTGCTTGAGCGGCCAAAGGAGACGGCGGGCCTTGTCGAGATTGGCGTTATCCGGCCAGCTGTTCAGCGGGGCGAAACGCAGCGTGCCGTAGCCGGCGCCGCCACGACCATCGGTGACGCGGTAGGTGCCGGCGCTATGCCAGGCCATGCGGATGAAGAAGGGGCCGTAGTGACCGTAGTCGGCCGGCCACCATTCCTGCGAATCGGTCATCAGCGCGGCGAGGTCCTTGCGCAGGGCTTCGAGGTCGAGCTTCTTGAACTCCTCGGCGTAATTGAAACCCGGAGTGAGCGGATCGCTCTTCGCGGAGTTCTGACGCAGGATGTTCAGGTTGAGCTGATTCGGCCACCAGTCGCCGTTGTTCATCGCGGCGGCGGCGGTATGGCGGTTCTGCGGGGCCAGGTGGCCCATCACAGGGCATTTGGAGATGTCGGACATATGCGTTAGGGAGAGTATGGAGTATCGAGTATGGAGTTTAGGGCGATGAAGAAGGTTTTAGCGGTTGGCGGTTAGCGGTTGGCGGTTCGAAGGGGATGGAAACTAATGGAAGGTGAGAGAAAACGTAGGAAGGGTAACGAAGAACGAAGAACAATGAACGACGTCAGGAACGTTTCTTCTTCTGACATGTTGGGCAGGTGCCCCAATAGATCACTTCGGCTTCGTCGATCTTGAAGCCATGGTCCGAGTGGGCGGTCAGGCACGGCGCTTCGCCGACGGCGCAGCAGACATCTTCGGTCTTGCCGCAGGATCGGCAGACGAGGTGGTGATGGTTGTCGCCGATGCGGTCTTCGTAAAGGGCGGCGGAGTCGGCCGGCTGAATCCGGCGGATGATGCCTTTGTCGGTGAGCACGTTCAGGACGTTGTAGACAGACTGGCGGGAGATTGTCCCAAGTGCGCCGCACACGCTCGCGGTCAGGTCGTCGGCCGTAGCGTGCGGATGGCTGGAGACGGCCCGGAGGACGGCCAAGCGCTGGGCCGTGACGGGCAGGTCGTGCTGGCGAAGGGTGGCTTCCGGGTCGCGCATCGACC
>CAIRLQ010000310.1 GCA_903879465.1 uncultured Opitutia bacterium
AGGTTTTCTCCTTCAGGGTGGGGATGAGGCGTAGTGCCCGGCGATGGGCATCCGTTGCGCCGGTGTCATCGAGCCGGCGTCGGGTATGCGCACAGACACGTTCCACATTCTCCATGAGCTCATTCGGCCGCTTGAAGACGTTATGGTTGATTCTTTGCAGGACGTAGCGCCGCTCGCCCTGCAATCCGCACATGACGATGGCAAAAGTGTCGTTAATATGTCCGCAGCCATACGGGGAGGCAGCCAAGATTTCGCCCGTTATACGAAATTCACGGGCGATGCCGGCCACGTCATAGGAAGCGGGGACGGTCATTATTCAGGACCAGAGTGCGACAGGGTAGTTTCCTGAGGTGACCTGCTTGAGGATGCTCTCCTGAACGATTGGCTTGTCTTCACGATAGGTGACGCCGAACCAGGTCGAGCTTGTGCGCAAGACTTGACACGTGGCGGAGCGCGCCTTGATGAGATTTCCCACAGACATGGGAATGTAGGCTTCGCTCTTCATCTCTTGACCTTGAGCGGACAAGAAAGCGCGGAAGTCAGCATCTAATTGGGTGAAGATAGCGGGCGTAAACCCCCACATATTCATCGAAACAGGCTCCTCCCCGGTCAGCGAAGTGACCGGACCTTCAGTCGGCCGATTTTCCGCCCCGCCTGCGACTCGGCCGATCTTGGTCAGCTCCTGGATATCCGTAAGCTTACCGGAAACGTCGGTCTGGCAGACACCACGAGCAACTGTGCCGTGTTCGGATAGAGTATTCTTTAGCGTGAATCCCACCATAGAGTAAGCCGTTGAATCATTACTGAGCCCCTCAAGATGACGGGCGAGCGAAGCGTAAGAATCCTGACCATAGAAATCGTCAGCATTAATCACGGCAAAAGGTGCGTGCACGACATCACGTGCACAGAGAATTGCATGCGTGGTGCCCCACGGCTTATCCCGCCCCACGGGGACCGAGTAACCCGGAGGCAGTTTATCGATGGTCTGAAAAGCGAAGTCGACCGCGATACGGCCAGTGAACTTTGCGGCGATGCGTTCACGGAAATCTTTTTCAAAATCAGGACGAATGATAAAAACTACCCGATCAAAGCCCGCGCGGATGGCATCAAAAACGGAGTAATCCAAGATGGTCTCGCCGGACGGGCCCATGGGGTCGATCTGCTTGAGGCCGCCGTAGCGACTGCCCATACCGGCAGCCAGGACAAGGAGGGTGGGTTTCATGGTTCAGAGAGATTTACGAAGCCGCGCCGCGACGTCGATTTTCAGACGCTCGATGAATCCCAATGTATATTCGACCGGATCAAGCGTGTCGTCGTGGATAAGCGGCGTGAGATCCATCGCCCACTGCATGGCGGTTTCATGGTCGGTCTGATGGGCATCACCAAAGGTCGCATTAGCCGCTCGACGCCCAAGCACAGCGAGATCGTAGCGCTTGCCTCCTGCAATTTGGGTAGCGAAGACGGCATTGATTGTTCGGGCTAATTCAGGATTACCCGAGACAGGCATGGGCGTCTTCTCCGCGTCGACTAGCCAATCCAAGTCCCGCCAGACTTCACAGCCGTAGACTTGCACGGGGCGTTCGGCCTTAGGCAGGAGTCGAATGGCTTCGAGAGCACGGAGAGCGCAGCCGACATGGGTGTCATGTTTATCTGCAAGATTATGCAGGTAGACGACCTGCGGACGGGTGGCATTAAGAATCCGGTAAAGTTCGTCGCGTACCGCGTTCTGATGAGAGTCGCGCACGGCCGTGCTTGGATAACCCAACTGGGCGACAAAAGAGTATTTTCCAAGGGCCGCGGCAGCCTCTTGCTCCTTGACGCGCTCAGCGGCAATCTGATCGTCCGTCCAGTCCTTGAATTTACCGGCTCGAGAGCTTCCACGGCCATCGGTGATGGTGACGCCGCCGAACCAGAGATCGGATTGTTCGTAGCAGGTCAGGATTCCGTGAAAAGCCATGAACTCTAAATCGTCTTGGTGGGCGCCGATACCTAAGTGTGTCGTGCGGGCCAAGGCTGGAGAGCCGACCGCGGCGTCCGGTATCATAAGCTTCGCAAGGGGATTGAGAGAAATCATCGACGAAGAGGGGGGAGGGAGGCGGCCGCGATGGCTTGGCCATGGCGCTTATCTTTCTCGGGCGGGGCCATGAGGTCGATGCGAAGTTCCGGAAATTCGTCGCACATTACCGCCTGAGCTCGCTGGATGATAATCGCACCGCCTGGTCCGGAAGTCACTCGCCCCATGATGAGCATACTATTCATTTCGTAAAAGGTGGCGAAGTGCGCAATAGCGTAGCCTAGCGCTATCCCGATGGCCTCGTAAACCTGCATGGCGCGGTTATCACCGGCCAGAAGGAGACGCTGGAGCTCTTCAAGTTGTTCGGGTAGCCGCATCGCGGCAGGGAGCATAATCCCGGCTAGTGGTAGGAGGCGGCCGACGCCTTGCTGGCTGAAATACTGTACCGCACAGCCCGTATCACCTGACCATTCGTCGACGGGGCCACCTTGCCGATAATCTACCGGCACGAAGGCCAATTCACTAAGCCAGTTGGTAAGGTTCCCGCCCATGTCAACATAGCCAGCGGCCACGCTGGTACCCATGGCGACCCCCAAGACCGCGTTGCGACCGAGGGACATCGAAGCGGCGAGGGCGGTGACGTCGCCGTCGTTCAGAACTTCCAAAGGCACGCGAAACTCGGCGGCGAGATCCAGAAACATATTACGGACCTTAGCTTCAAAAACCTCCGGGTCGGTAATACCGCGGAAGAGCGAGCCCACACACACCTTATTGTTAATATAAACACCCGCGGATGAGCCGCCGATTGCATCTACGCGGGGGAGATGCTTCGCCGCCAGTGCGAGCGAATCGCGGATGCCATCGAGATGGTATTGCGGGTCGGTCTGGAAGTAGGGATCCCACTTTACTTCTTCGGAGTAAACCACTTTGCCGTCGATTAAGGCGGCACATTTGCGATCGGAGCCGCCCAGGTCGAAGCCGATACGACAGCCGTCGAGATGACGGCCGAGCGGAAGGTGGGCAGTTG
>CAIRLQ010000311.1 GCA_903879465.1 uncultured Opitutia bacterium
ATTAAAGCTAACGACGTTACGGAAACTCAGCCCTTCTTCGCGATGCAGGCGGACTAATTCCGCATACAAGGGGAGGGGCGTTGAGCCAGTGGCTAGACCCAAGACCGCAGCCTGGCTAGCCTTGGCCTTAGCAGTAATGAGGTCGCGGATGGTGGCCGCGACAGCCTTGGCAGCGGTTGCCTTGTCAGCATGGACGATGACCTTAGGCATCAACCGAGAGAAGCTAGCATGCGCACGAGTTCATCGCGCTTAGCCTGGGCTTCGGTGAGTTGCTTCCGGGCACCTTCCAGAATCTGGGGAGGAGCCTTCGAGACGAACGTTTCGTTGGAGAGTTTGGCTTCGCCAGCGGCCACCGCTTTTTCGATCTTCTCGATTTCCTTAGCCAGACGTACCTTCTCGGCGCCGACATCTAAGTTATCGCCGACTTCCAATAAGACCACACCCACCGGGGTGACCGTGCCGGGGCGACCGCCAGCGTCGGTGCCGTAGTTCAATTCAGCGAGACCCGCCAAGCGACTAACCTTATCGCGGTTATGCTCAAGCAAAGCCTGGGCCGAGGCGTCTTTCGCGATGACCGTGATGACGCTATCGCGCTTGTTGGCTTGGTTGGCTTGAGATTTCATCGCGCGAACAGTCGCGACAAACTCTCGGAGTAGGCCGACATCGGCAACCTTGGACGTCATCATCTTCACCCCATGCTCGCGGAGGACGCGCAGAAAGTCGCCGCCCGTGCCAGTGCCATGGTCCTGAATGAAATCCTTTTCGGTACCGTAACCCAGCAGGTGCCAGAGCTCTTCGGTGATGAACGGGGCAATCGGGTGCAGCATCAACAGGTACTGCCGGAGCACGAGGTCCTGAACGGCCAAACAGGTATCACGCAAGGCTGGGTCGGCCAAGCGGGACTTAGAGGCCTCGACATACCAGTCGCAGAAGTCCCCCCAGAAGAACGTATAAAGGCCCTGCGAATAAGCGGTGAACTCATGCTCCTCGAGGCGTTGGCTCGTGGCGTCGGTGAGTTCAGCCAAGCCATGGAGGATGGCGAAGTCGTCGTCGTCCAGTTGTGCAGGTTTCAGCCGCGCGGCGATGACGGGCAGGGTGCTGTTATCAAACATCGGGCCCGACATCTGTCGGAAGCGCGCGGCATTCCAGAGTTTGTTACAGAAATTTCGCCCTTGGGAGACGCGATCTTCATCGAAGAGGATGTCCTGTCCCTTGGGAGCGATGGACAGCAGGCCGAAGCGCAGGCCGTCGGCACCGAACTTGGCAATGAGGTCAAGCGGCTCGGGCGAGTTGCCCAATGACTTCGACATCTTGCGGCCCTGCTTGTCGCGGATGATGCCGTTAAAGTAGACGCGCTTGAATGGGATCCGCTGGCGGATCTCGTCGTCCGTTAGGGTCTTCTTCTCGGGCCCGTGCAGTTCGAGGCCCGCGATAATCATGCGGGCGACCCAGAGGAAGATGATATCCGGACCCGTAGCGATCGCACCCGTGGGGTACCAATGCTGGAGTTCAGGGGTCGTTTCGCCGGGCTTACGCCAACCGATAGTCGCAAGACACCAGAGCCAAGAGGAGGCCCAGGTATCGAG
>CAIRLQ010000312.1 GCA_903879465.1 uncultured Opitutia bacterium
CCCCTTACGCCTTCCCTTCGGGCCCTCCGGCCCTCCGGCCCTCCTTATCCTCCTTTATCCATGTCTCAGGTCCGCGTCCGCTTCGCTCCCAGCCCCACCGGCTTCTTCCACATCGGAAGCGCCCGCACGGCCCTATTTAACTGGCTCTACGCCCGCCACACGGGCGGCAAGTTCATCCTCCGAATCGAGGACACCGATAAGGAGCGAAACTCGGATGCATTCCTGAAGGTGATCTTCGACTCGATGCGCTGGCTGGGCATGGATTGGGACGAAGGACCCGAGGTCGGCGGCGACTTTGGTCCGTACTTCCAGTCGCAACGCACGGAACTCTATAAGGCCAAGCTCCAGGAACTCGCCGCCAAGGGCCGCGCCTACGAAAAAGAGGGTGCCTGGTGGCTCCGCCTCGAAGGCGCTCGCTCCGCCGCCTACGACGAACACCTGAAAAAAGATTACGAGAAAGTCGATGCCGCCCCGATGGTGCTTCATGACATGGTTCGCGGACAGGTCGGACGCGTCGAGGACCGCGACTTCGTGATCTTCCGCTCCAACGGCGAGCCGGTCTTCCACTTCGTCAACGTCGTCGATGACATCGAAATGAAAATTACCCATGTGATCCGCGGCGAAGACCACCTCTCCAACACCTCGAAGCACCTCGAGCTCTTCAATGCGTTCGGCGTCGAACCGCCGAAGTACGGCCATATCCCGCTCATCCTGAAGACCGACGGACCGGGCAAGATGTCGAAGCGCGACAAGGGTGCCCTCATCGAGGAATACCAGCAGCGCCGCTACCTACCCGCCGCCGTGCGTAACTACCTCTGCCTGCTCGGCTGGACACCCGCCGACGGCAAAGAAGTTCTGCCCATCGACGAAATTATCAAGCAGTTCGAAATCTCCGCGGTACACCAATCCAACGCCCGCTTCGACGAGCGCAAGATGTCACACATCAACGCGCAGACACTCCGCCTCCTACCGGCCGCCGAATTCGCGACACTCGCCCGACCGATTCTGCTCGAGACCAAAGTGATCGACGCCTCCGTATCCGACGCCCGTCTCACTGAAGTCCTGGGTATCGTGCAAGAGAAGGTGATCTCACTCGAGCACCTGCCTGAATTCATGGGCTTCTTCTTCACGGCCAACTTCAAGAAAGATGAAGGCGCCATGGCCAACCTCACCAAGAAAGGCGGCGACCCAGTAGCCCGTATCCGCGAACTCCTGCCCACGCTCGAGGACACCGCATGGACCGAGCCCGCACTGGAGGCGGCCTTCGCCGCCGTCGGCGCCGCGAACGAACGCAAGCCCACCGACTACTTCGCACCTACCCGCTTCGCGACCTCTGGTCAGGGCGGCGGCGCTCACCTGCTGGGCGTGCTGCGTGTGCTCGGCCGCGACACCACCCTTGCCCGCCTCAAGGCCTTCATCGCTTAACCCAACCCTTGCTGAGGCGCTCGCGCCGATTTGCACCCTTACACCACCCCTAAGCTTTTCGTCCATGTCTTCCGAAACTCCTGCGCCGACGGCTCACCGCCACTTCATCCAGCAGATCATCGATGCCGACCTCGCCTCGGGTAAGCACGTCTCCATCGCGACCCGCTTCCCTCCGGAACCCAACGGCTATCTGCACGTCGGCCATGCCAAATCGATCTGTCTGAACTTCGGCCTCGCCCTCGAATTCAAGGGCCGCTGCCACCTCCGCATGGACGACACGAATCCGACCAAGGAAGAGGTCGAATACGTTGACTCGATCAAAGAAGACGTCCGCTGGCTGGGGTTTGACTGGAACGAACACTACTATCAGGCCTCGAATTATTTCGAGCGCATGCACGCCGACGCGATTAAACTGATCCAACTCGGCAAGGCCTACGTCTGCTTCCTCTCGCAGGATCAGATTCGCGAATATCATGGCGACGAGAAGACGGCCGGCAAACCGAGCCCGACGCGCGACGCCTCCGCCGCCGACAACCTCGCGGCTTTTGAAAAAATGACCCGCGGCGAATTCGACGAAGGCAAAGCCGTCCTCCGCGCCAAGATCGACATGGCGTCGCCGAACATGCATATGCGCGACCCGGTCATCTACCGCATCCGCAAGACGGCCCACCATAACACCGGCGATAAGTGGTGCGTCTACCCGATGTACGACTACGCCCACCCGCTCGAGGACGCTTACGAAGGGATCACGCATTCGATTTGCACGCTAGAGTTCGAAGTCCACCGCCCCTTCTACGATTGGCTCCTCCGCACGCTCGATACCGCCGCCAAACCGCAACAGATCGAGTTCGCACGCCTCAACCTGACCTACACTGTCATGTCGAAGCGCCGCCTGCTCGAGCTCGTGCAGGAAAAGCGCGTCACCGGCTGGGACGACCCCCGCATGCCCACGATTTCCGGCATGCGCCGCCGCGGCTATACGCCGGGTGCGCTGCGTAAGTTCTGCGAGACTATTGGGATCACGAAAAATAATTCCCTCTCCGACGTCGCCCTACTCGAGCACGCTGTCCGCGACGACCTTAACAAGACTTCGTCCCGCTTCATGGCGGTGCTGGACCCTGTCCGTCTGGTCATCGAGAACTACCCCGAAGGCCAAGTCGACGAACTCGACGCGGTCAATAACCCCGAGGACCCCTCCGCCGGTACCCGCAAGGTGCCCTTCTCCAAGACGCTGCTCATCGAGCGCGCCGACTTCATGGAGATCCCGGAGAAAAAATATTTCCGTCTCACGCTAGGCCAGGAAGTCCGCCTCCGCTGGGGTTACTTCGTGACCTGCACTGGCTTCAAGAAGGATGCAGCCGGTAACGTCGTCGAAGTCACCTGCACCTATGATTCCGCCACGCGCGGCGGCGATGCCCCGGATGGCCGCAAAGTCAAAGGAACCATCCATTGGGTTTCCGAAAAGCACGCGGGCGACGTCGAGGTCCGCCTCTATGATCGCCTCTTCGCGCACGAAGACCTGAACGCTATTCCCGAAGGCACCGACTGGCGCACGCTCCTCAATCCCGGCTCGCTCAAAAGCATCCGTGGCTTCGTGGAACCTGCCCTGATCGCCCTCACCCCAAACACCCGCGTGCAGTTCGAACGCACTGGCTACTTCTGCACCGACGCCAAGGACTCCCAGCCCGGCAAGCCGGTCTTCAACCGCACCGTCGGCCTGAAGGACTCATGGGCGAATGCCGTCGCGAAGTGACCGTCGTTAGAGGCTCGGAGGCCCAAAGGCTCGGTTGACCAGAAAAGGCCGGAACGCCTGCGGTCATGCCATGCCTTTGAGCCTCCCAGCCCCTTGGCCTTAAGTTGTCTGTGCCTCTGGGCCTCTGGGCCTCTAATGATGCATTTTCTTCTCCCTTGACCCACCCCCCGCCCTCCCTTTGATGCACCTTCTAGCTGGTAACAAAGGAGAGGTGGCAGAGTGGTCGATCGCGCTGCATTGGAAATGCAGTGTACCGCAAGGTACCGAGGGTTCGAATCCCTCCCTCTCCGCCA
>CAIRLQ010000313.1 GCA_903879465.1 uncultured Opitutia bacterium
CGTGGGTTGAAGCGGGCGGAATGCTCGAGCTGTAGTCCCTTTATCGCTCGCATCACCGAGTCGAAGGGTGAAATAGACCCGGAGCTGACGGATGGTTACGGTGGCGCCCTGATGCATGGTGCCTGGGTTGATTTACCTAAACTGCTCGCCGATGTGCGGCGTGAACTCCAGGCAGCGGGCTGCTTGATCGAGTCGACTTTTGAACCCTCTGAGGCTACACCGACGTCGGCGGGCATAATCTGGCGCCATGATCTTTATGGGGCGATTGTTTACTGCGACGGGTATAAGTCCGCCCAGCGTGGTCCGTTTACTTATCTGCCCTGGCAACCGGCGAAGGGAGAGGTGGTTACGTTAACGTCGGATGCACCGCAGAAACCCTATGTCCTTAATCGTGAGGGTTGGGCTTTGCCGATGGGCGATGGCCGCTGGCGCACAGGGACTAACTGGCAGTGGGATCAGTTGGATGAGGCTCCGTCTCAGGCTCAGCAGGATAAGCTCTTGGCGAGGTTTCGCGGCTATTTTGCTTCACCCGTGCAAGTGGATGTCATGAATCATGTGGCTGGGGTGCGGCCGTGTACGGCGGATAATCGTCCATTCCTGGGCACTCACCCGGACGAGCCTCATACGCACATTTTTAATGGACTTGGCCCGCGCGGGACGGTTTGGGCTCCGAGTCTAACGATGCAGATGGCGGACTATTTGATCGAAGGGAAGGCCTTGCCTAAGGAACTGTCGATCAGCCGGCACCCGCCTGCTTTGGGCGGCTCGTAGTCCCACGTGGCAGGCGCTTAGCGCTGGAGCTCGCAGAGAATCGTCTTACGGCCGCGCACGACGCCCTCGAAGGCCACGACGGCGGTGATGCCTTGGCTGGCGACAGCGGCGTATTGCCCGCCGACGGCATAAGTTTGGGGAGCGGCATTACCTCGTTGAAGCATCAAGGCGCCTTTCGACTCCCATAATACCAGCGGCGTCTTGCCGACGAAAGTAGCCACCGGCTGGGCCGCCGAATCTGCGACCTTGCGTTCGATTGTAGGATTCTCGCTCGCGAAGACGCTCCGAAGACGTTTCCAAACCGGCAGGCCTTGGCTGTTTTGGTCATAGGTCAGGCCCCCGCCATCCATGGGGCAGGCGTTGAGCATCCAAGAACCCTGGCCTAATTTACGTGGAGGTGAGAAGCTAACGCCATCTTTGGTCTCCGTCAGGTAGAGGTCGCGGGCGCCTTGCAGTAGGTTGCGCCACATAATGCCGATGCGGCCATCTGGGGCGAAGGCTACGCTGGGCGCGCAGCATTGGCAGATGGGGCCTTCCGGTGAGGCGTAGACCAAACGGTCTTCACCCCAATGGAGGCCGCCGTCTTCGGAGAATTTACCCCAAAGGCTCATTTTGCCTGTCCGCAAATCTAGCCAAGTCAGGCCGATGCGGTTCTGGCCGTTTCCAGCCAAGGCATGGAGGCCTTCACGGGCGGAGAGCGGGGCTTGATTCAAGGCCGCCTGCTCCTGCCACTTGGCTCCGTCTTGAGAAGTCCAGGCGTGTACGTTACCGTCGGCATGCGAGATGGCGGTAATGAGCAGCAGATTCTTAGTGACGGCGATACGGGGGCCGCGGCGCATGCCGAGGGCGAGCTTCTCCAAGGTGGCGACGCGGGCCGGGGTACTGAAGGAAGCACCATCTTTCGAAGTCACATAGAAGAGCGAGCTGCCCTGTCCGAAGGCCAGGTGGATGCGGCCATCTGTACCCAGTGCGACTTGAGGTTGGGTGGCTCCATTAAAGTCAGCCGGGACAACTTCGATAGGGATGGCGAAGGCGATGGTCAGGCCGAGGATGCTCCCCGTCAGTAACGCAAGGAGCGCACGCTTCATCTCATTTCTTTTTTGCTGACTTCTTCTTCTTGGCCGGGCGGTCTTTGGCGGCGGCGGAGACGAGATGGTCGACCGCGAGTAGGTAACCCGAGAGGCCTAGTCCGGTGATCACGCCTTC
>CAIRLQ010000314.1 GCA_903879465.1 uncultured Opitutia bacterium
ATCGCGGGCAGGCAAGCAAGGATGCTCAGCGGCCCGCGGGAGCGGGGGCGGCAGCCGTCGCGGCCGGCTTAGCGGGCGCAGCGATTGTGCGGGCACCGTCGACGCGGATCACAATCTCGCCCGGCTCGGCGACGCCCATGCGTTCGCGGGCCTGATCACGGACGAATTCCGGATCACGACTAAAACGATCGAGGTAGCGACCCGTCTGTTCGCGCGTGCGTTCGAGGGCGACGAAAGCCTGTTCTTTTTTTCGCTCGCTGGCGCGCAGGCCATCGAGCCGGTCCATCTCGTCGCCATAGGTAGACCAAGTGAAAGCCAGCACCGCGCAGAAAAGAATGAACGAAGCCCACAGGAACAACTTCTCCGTCTGCGGGTTTCGGGAGTTAGGCTCGCTTTCCATGACAACGCCCAAAGTGAAAGCAGAAATTAACTACGGGGCGAGGGGAAAATCGTCCGCTTACTTCGCCGCCTGCTGCGCCGCCAAAGCCAGCGAGCCACTGAACTCCATGAAGCCCCAGACGATCACGCCCGTGACTGAGACGTAGAGCCAGACCGGGAAGACCCAGCGGACGAGCCGCTTGTGCTCTTCGAGGCGACCCGCCTTGGCCAGCCAGACGGCGCGGACGATGAAGGGGGTGACCAGGATCGCCAGCAGGATGTGCGGGAAGAGAATGATATAATACAGCAACTTATCCCAGGTCAGGCCGACCTCCGGGCGATAGAGCACGTTGGTCTTATGCAGGGCGACCCAGAGGTGGACCTTCGAAGCCAGGTAGAGCGCCAGGAAGATAGCAGAGGTCAGAACTGCGGCGCCCATCGCCTTGCCGTGGCCAGCGCGGTCACCAGCCTTAATCCGGACGAAGCCGATCAGCAGGAAGACCGTCGCGAGGGCGTTTAAGCCGGCGACGGAGCGGGAAAGGATTTCGGTGGTGGAAGCCATGGGACTAAAAGAAGGTCCGGCGGGTTAAAAAGCAAACCTCCAGCCCCACTTAACCTTCCCTTAAGGGACGATTTGCTAAGATATTAGCCTCATCTCATGAAACCCGCTCGTTCCCTCATCCCCCTGCTCGCCGGCTGCCTGACGATCGGTCTGGCCGCCGCCGATGGTGCCAAAGGCCCGGCTTTGAATCCGGCCGATGCCCAACCGCCGGCCCAGAACAAAGTCACCATCACCGTCAAAGGCGACAAGCGCGTCATCGAATCCAACGGCATCCCCGACCATAAAGTCTCCAAGTTCCCGAACCGCGGGAACCCCAATGCCATCGCCGAGCAGAAGTATCACCTCGAAGTCCCCGCCAACCCCCAGCCCCTCGAAGCCGGCGCGACCGGCCGCATGATGTCGGCCTGGGGCGTTGCCCTGAACGGCGTGGTCTTCGACCCCGGCACCGCCGAAGTCTACAACGACGGCGACCGGAGCAACCCTTGGCACTACGAGGCGCTGATGAGTAACACTGAGATGGGTACCACGCCACGGATTAAGACTGGCCTCGGGCTCGACCAGAATCACGGGCATGTGCAACCCAACGGTGCCTACCATTACCACGGCCTGCCCACCCTGCTCGTCGAGCGGCTCTCCGGCGGCGAAAAGAAGATGACCCACGTCGGCTGGGCGGCGGACGGCTTCCCCGTCTACGCCATCTACGCTTACACTAATCCCGCTGACCCTAAGAGTGCGCTCAAGGTCATGAAGAGTAGCTACCGGCTCAAGACCGCCGACCGCGGGGGCGACGGCAAGGAAAGCCCGACCGGGAAGCCCGACGGCGCGTTTGGACTCGATTTTGAATACGTCGCTGGCTCGGGCGACCTGGATGCGTTCGGCGGGCGCACTGGACCCACGCCGGAATTCCCCAAGGGCACTTATTACTATGTACTCACCGAGGACTACCCCTTCATCCCGCGTAAGTTCAAGGGCACGCCGGACAAATCATTCAGCAAACAGAACATGGATCCGCACGCCAACCTCGGCGGCCAGGGCGGACCGGGAGCGAAGGGCGGCAAGAAGGGCAAGAAAGGTCCGCCGCCCGGCGGTCTCTTCGACGGC
>CAIRLQ010000315.1 GCA_903879465.1 uncultured Opitutia bacterium
CGCGTGGCCATCACCGCCCAGAACCACGGCTTCGCCTCGAATCGCGAGGACCTCGAGCGCTGTGGTGCCATCGTCACCGAAGTGAACCTGAACGACGACACCGTCTCCGGACTGCGCCTCAAGGATAAGCCCGTCTTCTCTGTACAGTATCACCCGGAAGCCGGCCCTGGCCCGAACGACGCCGACATTCTTTTCGACCGGTTCTACGCACTGGTTGCTAAGAGCAAAGGCGCTAAGTAAGGTTTCGTATGAAGTCGCGAGCAGCCATCTGGATTCCGATGGCTGTTTTGCTTTTGGCGGCTTGCCGGACGGCACCTACGACCAAGGAAGACGCCTTGCGGCTGCTAATCGCTGACATCGCCGCGGGCAGGGTGGAGGCGAATCCCTACACGGCCGTAACCCCGACTGATGCCGCGCAGTCCGCGCTCTTTCTGTACGTTGAGGAGTGGCTGAACGTGAATGCTGAGGCCCTGACGCAAGTCAGCCCGGCCCAGTCGCCGGAAGGCCCATTCACCTTCACGCGTTCGGCCAATGGCCGTCTTACCTACCTCATCAGCGATGGCTGGCCGGGCAAGCAGGTCCGGACCAAGGCCCTTCGGCCAGTGCCCGGCACGCGGATCACGTTGCTCGGTTGGCCTGAGCTGTTGCCGTGGGAGCAGCTCGGCGCCGTCTGCGTGATTGAAACCCCGCGGGAGATGGCCGACGAAGAGAACCACCCCTGCGCGCAGGCGTTTGTCTTTCGCTTCGAAGCCCCCGCGCGCTGAGCGCTTAGAGTTCGACCTGCATGCCTAGCTCGACCACACGGCCGGGCGGCAGGTTGAAGTACGCCGTCGCCGAGAGTGCGTTGCGGTTGAGAACCTCAAAGAGCTTTTCCTGGACGGCATTGAGCGAGAAGTTACGAGAGGTGTCGCGGACGATCGTCTCACGGCTTAAGAAGTAGGTAATCTCAAGCTCTTGCGGCGTGATGGCGAGTTCCTCGTAGGCGGCGCGAAGCACCGGGAAGATGTCCTGCTGTTCCCGGAAACCGAACTTGCCGGTCACGCGGAGGACGGGAGGGAACTCCTCGTGGCTGTCCAGTTTGCAAGTTTTCGGGCCACGTTGCATGAATTTTACGCGCTCAGAGCGTGGGACGACCGCGCGGTCTTCGTCGACCGTGAGTGTCACCACGATGATATGGTCATGCAGCGACTTGTTGTGCTTCAGGTTATGGGCGAGGGCCATCGGCACTGAATTGGTAGTGCCGGCAAGGTAGATCGCCGTGCCTTTAACGCGGCTGAGTTTCCCTTTGGAGAAACGCTCTTCGACGCTGTCGATGAAGTTGATGAATTCGTCATCGGTTGAGCCGCCCTTGGTTTCGCCGAAATTAGATTCCGCCAGCTTGTTGCGCATCACGATGCGTCCCTTGTTCCAGACCGACATGATGTAGTAGACCAAGAAACCGGCCGCGAGTGGGAGCCAGCCGCTTTCAAAAATCTTCGGGAGGTTGCCGGCCACGAAGAATAGTTCCATCAGAATGAGCGGTGCCACCATGACGTATGAGGTCACGACCGGGAACTTGAAGCGTCGGTGGATGAACTGGCCGTAGAGGATGGTCGTCACCAGCATGGTTAGGCTGACAGCGATACCGTAAGCGCTGGCAAGGTGTTCGGAGCTCTTGTACTGCAGGACTAGGTAGATGGAGCCAATCATCAGCATCCAATTCACGATCGGGATGTAGATTTGGCCCGACTCTTCGTCGGACGTCTGCTCGATGCGCATGCGCGGGAGGAAGTTGAGCTGGATAGCCTGCATCGTCGTGGAGAACGCCCCGGCGATGAGTGCCTGCGAGGCGATGATGGCGGCCAGTGTGGCGATGATGACCAGCGGGATTTGGGCCCAGTGCGGGGCCAAGTTGAAGAACGGGTTGATCTCGTGGACCAAGTGGGCCTTGCCGTCGACCCCATTAGTTACCGCGAAGGTGGTAGCTGGTTCGGCGAGTGCCCAGGTCGCTTGCCCGAGGTAATTGAGAATGAGGGCCGGGAAAACGATGAGGTACCAGCCCGCTCGAATCGGCTTTTGACCGAAATGGCCCATGTCGGCGTAGAGCGCCTCCGCGCCCGTCACGGAGAGGAAGACCGCACCGAGGATAATCATGCCGAGCGCGGGATGCTCGAGCATGAAGCCGATGGCTTGTAGTGGATTAAAGGCCGAGAGGACCGCGGGGAGCTGCTCGCTATGTTCAAACATCGAGCCGAGGCCAGTGGCACCGATGCAAAGGAACCAGAGGAGGGTGATTGGGCCGAAGTACATGCCGACCTTACCCGAGCCACGCTTCTGGAGCCAGAAGATCCCGAAGAGAATCACCACTGCGGCGGCGGGGATTAGGATTCTGAGGTGATTGTCGGTGAGGGGGCCGTGGAGGTTGTCGTTAGCTTCTTTGACCCCTTCGAGGGCGGAGAGCACCGAGATGGCGGGGGTAATAACCCCGTCGCCGAAGAGCAGGGCAGTGCCAAAGACGCCGAGTAGCACGAGAGCGCTGCGATGCTTCCGCTTACGATTCTTTTCGGGGTCTTTATCCGAAGCCAGTGAGACCAAGGTCATGATGCCACCTTCACCGTCCTCGTTGGCCTCCATCATGAAGAGCACATACTTGATGGTCACCACGCAGAGCAGCGACCAGATGATCATGGAGACCGCTGGCACCGCAATCTGGGCAACCGAGGTCGGTATCCCGGAGGTAAGCCCATTGCGAAGGCATTCCCGGAAGGCGTACAGCGGGCTAGTTCCGATATCGCCGAAGACGACCCCGAGGGAGGCGATGATGGCGGCAAAAGTAAGAGGCTTGGCCAGCGCGGAGGGAGCGTCATTTGCAGTCTCCTGTGAGGCTTCGTTCATGGATTGAGTTATTCACACTGACCGCCTCTGAGGGGGTTAGCAAAACCAATCCGACCCGAGCTGGGGCTTGCCTTTTTGCCTTTCCGCCTCATTTCAAGGGGTTCTCAGCCCCCATTTCCAAACAAAACAACAATGATTAACATTCAAACCATTGGTATTCAGGTACTTGCGGCAGATGCGGCAGTTGCTCCCACTCTGGGGGAGTCGTTGCTGAGTTTCGCCCCGATGCTGCTCTTCATCGCAGCCATGTACTTCTTCTTCGTCGCCCCCCAGCGCAAGCTGCAGAAAGAGCGCGAAAAGCTGCAGTCCGAACTCGCGGTCGGCGCCGAGGTCATCTTGGCCAACGGCATCTACGGTAAGGTCTACCACATCAAGGATGACCGCGTGACCATCGAACTTGAGAGCGGTCGCATGGTCGTCCATAAGTCGGCCATCGTCGGCAAAGCCGAGGAAGCCGCCAAGGCCATCCAGGCCTAAATCGTTCACCCCTTAACCACGACATACCCATGACATCCAGGACTTGGTTCTGGAAGGTGGCGGTATCGGTTCTCGCGCTGGCAGCCGCCGTGTACGAGTTCTACCCCCTCTCTCCAACCCCTCTCGAGAAATTCATCCCGACGCAGGTCATCAAGGATCAGCCGGCTTTCGAAAAGATTCACGCGGAAGCCCAAAAGCGCGTGCGTGACTCCAAGGACTCCGCCGTGCCCGCCGATCAAAAGTCGATTTCCTATTACCAGGCTTTGCGCGATATCGGTGAAGGCAAGGGCCGCGCCGGTGGCGTGGATCTCCTCCCGTTCTTCTTCAACGAAAAGGACTTTGTCCGCGAGCCCGACCAGGCGAAGCGCAATATCCTCGTGCTGACGCAGGAACTCCTCGCTTCGCAGGGTAAGCTCAAGCTCGGTCTCGATTTGCAGGGAGGCGTATCTTTCACGCTCATGGTTGACCCGTCGGGCGTGGAGTCTGGCGAGAAGTCTAGTAGTGATAAGGCGAGTA
>CAIRLQ010000316.1 GCA_903879465.1 uncultured Opitutia bacterium
CAGCGCTGCCAAGGTTGCTGATGTGGCTTTGCTTCGTGAGCTGGTGGCTTCCGTGCGCGGTCTTAAGTCGCAGGCGAATCAGGCGACCCGCCGAGACTCCGTGGTGACCATCGTCGTCAAGGATGCCGCCGCTAAATTATTGGTGGAAAATAACCGTGAAAAGCTCAGCCGCATGGCGGGTCTGGCCGAGATTAACTTCGCTGCGGATGCCGGTGGCCGCACGGGTTCCGTGACCCCGATGGGCACGGTGATGCTCGAACTTTCTGGCAGCCTCGACGTGGCCGCTGAAAAGCTGCGACTCATGAAGGAACTAGAGAAATTGGAGAAAGGGGTTTCCGCTGGTGAAGCTAAGCTCACCAACGAGGCTTTCATCTCCAAAGCTCCTCCGAACATTCTGGAAGGCGCCCGGAAGCAACTCGAAGAAGCCAAAGCCAAGCGTGATGAAATCGCACGCATGATCACCTCCCTAGGCTGACCCATGATCGCCACGCGGCTTCATCCCGACAAACATATCGCTGCTCAGTCGATTGCCCGGGAGATTGCCACGCTGATCCAGTTACGCTCGAAATCGGGCAAGTCCACGGTCCTTGGTCTGGCCACAGGTTCGACCCCGTTGCCTCTCTATGCCGAGCTTATCCGGCTGCACCGCGACGAAGGTCTGAGCTTCCGCACGGTGGTCACGTTCAATCTTGATGAATACGTCGGTCTTGGACCTACCCACCCCCAGTCCTACCGTCACTTCATGGAGGAGCACTTGTTCCGCCATCTAGACGTACCCGTCTCTCAAATTCATATTCCTGACGGTTTGACCAACGATGCCCCTCATCATTGCGCCACCTATGAAGCGGCCATCCGGCACGCTGGCGGGATTGATCTCCAGATTCTCGGCCTCGGGCGCACGGGACATATCGGTTTCAATGAACCGCCGGCGGCGGCCGACACGCGCACCCGCCAGGTACATCTAGACGAGATGACCCGTCAGGATAATTCAGTTTTCTTCGGTGACCTCTCCCTGGTACCCAGCGCGGCCCTGACCATGGGGGTGGCGACCATCATGGAAGCGCGGCGCATCGAACTGCTTGCCTTTGGTGAAGGGAAATCGGCCATCGTGCACCGAGCTATGCAGGAGACACCTTCGGCAAAGTGCCCCGCGACTTGGTTACAACGTCATCCGCATTGCACCTTCCATCTGGATTCAGGCTCATCCAAGCAAACCTGAGGAATTCTGATGGCCTCCCATCCTCGTCACCGTTCCGGGATTGATCCACACCTCGTGCCGGCCTCTTTGTGGACGCGTGACTTCCTGCGACGTTGTTCCGCTGAACCAGGATCCAGCACGCTGACAATTACTCTCAAGCGCACTGATGGCACCGCCTCGCTCTTCCAGACGCGACTTCTTCCCAGCGGCCTGGATGACGCCGCAAATTATTTGCACGCTGAACGGACGGTGAAATTCCTTCTCTGGTCGCGTGGAGCGCCCGAGATACTTTTGACCGGCCCCCTTGCCTCCAGCTTAGCCGAACAACTACAGGTGGCCTATTCGCCTGCGGGCCTCAGGGCATTTGATGCAGACTTCTTTTTCAAGATTTTCGAGAAGCCTATTCGCTTCCGGGTGGAGGAACAGTCTGCCCTCCCCGCTGCGTCAACTGCCCACCTTCCGCTCGGCCGTCATCTCGACGGCTGTCGTATCGGCTTCGACCTGGGCGGCTCCGATCGCAAATGCGCCGCCCTAATCGACGGCAAAGTGGTTTACTCCGAAGAAGTGAAGTGGGATCCCTACTTCCAGACCGACCCGCAATACCATCTCGATGGCATCCGCGATTCGCTAGCACTGGCGGCGAAGCATCTCCCCCGCGTAGATGCAATCGGCGGCTCATCCGCGGGTGTTTA
>CAIRLQ010000317.1 GCA_903879465.1 uncultured Opitutia bacterium
TCAGCCGCGGTTGAGCGAGGGCGCTCAACCCTACCCAATGCAGGCGTCAGGGCTTTTCCATTCAGTCCTCCACGCAGTCATGTATTATCTCCTCCGTCATCTGCCCTCGACTCAGTCATGAACCCTGCCTCAACTCTCTCCACCCCATGAAGACACTTCCCCTACTGCTGGCCCTGGCCTCCCTTTCCCTGTTCGCCGCCGATGCGCCGCCCGCGGCCAAGGTCGCCGTCAAGGCGAAGGCCAAGGCGGCCAATCTGGCGATGGTCGAGATCGAGGATGTCGCCGGCCTGCCGCGCGTGCTGCTCATCGGCGATTCGATTTCCATCGGCTATACCCTACCCGTGCGCAAGGCACTGGAAGGCAAAGCCAACGTCCATCGCATCCTGACCAATGGCGGGCCAACCAAGAGCGGCACCGCGAATCTCGCCAAGTGGCTCGGCAAGGGCAAATGGGATGTCATCCACTTCAACTTCGGCCTACATGACCTGCGCCACATGGAAGACGGCAAGCGTCAGGTCGAGCCAGCCGACTACGAAGCCAATCTCCGCTCGCTCGTCGCCGACCTAAAGAAGACCGGTGCTAAGCTCATCTTCGGCACCACGACGCCGGTGCCCGAAGGCAAGCTCACGCCCCAGCGCACCTTCGGCGACGTCGCCACCTACAACGACATCGCACTCAAGGTCATGAAAGAGAATGGTGTCGCGATCGACGACCTTAACGCCGCCGTTACGCCCGACATCGCCAAACTACAGAACAAGGCCGACGTACACTTCAACACCGAAGGCTATGCCGTGCTCGGCCAGGCGGTTGTAAAGTCAATCAACGCCGCGCTCGGGAAGTAAGGACCGAAGGCAAAGGTATCCGCGGTTGGCGGTTAGCGGTTGGCGGATAGGAAATGCCAACGAGCAAAGGAAGACCGGAAGCCGGGAAGTTGGCTGAGGACATTATGACCCAAACTAACAATCCGGTCTCCGGTTTCCCTTTGCTTGAAAACCTTTTGTCTCGAGGTAGGGCTGGCCATCCTTGGCCGGCCGTGTCTTAAGGCAGGGACAGCACCACGTGCTGTCCTAAGTGGCTTTAGTCCAATGGGAGGACGCGATGGTGATCACGTCCCTACCTCGATGCTGGGCCGAGCTGGGATGCTCGGCCCTACCAGATGCCATCGACCCAGCCCTAGCCCTCTGGGCCCTGTAATTGAGCGGCTTTGACGCTCAATCGCAGGCCCATTCAGGAACATTCCCCTTGGCAGATTGTTGAAAGAGCGACAGGTTTCCCTCTCCCCCTTCCAGACCATGCCTCCCCGCATGGCCCTCCCCTTTCTACCAATACCCAAAATCATGCGCAAGTTGCTCACCCTCCTGCTCGCCCTGACCGGATTTGCCTCCGTCTCGGCCCAGAACCTCACCCTCCAAAAGGGTGACAACATCGCCTTCATCGGCAACGGCCTGGCTGATCGCCAGCAACATCAGGGCAACTTCGAGGCCCTGATTCATCAGAGTTTCCCGGACCTCGAGCTCGTCGTCCGCAACTTCGGCTTCTCCGGCGACGAAGTCTACGCGAGTCTCGGTCTCGCCGGCGACAAAACCGCCCTCAAGCCTCACCGCTCAGACGAAGTCCCCACGCTCGACTACTTCCTCAACATGGCGCCAGGCGATAAGACGGAAATGGTCGGCAAGACGAGCGTCACCTATCACGCCGGCACCCACTTCCACGCCAGCGTCATCTTCGCTTACTGGGGCTTCAATGAGTCCTTCAAGGGAGAAGCTAGCCTGCCGGACTTCAAGGTCGCCCTCGATAAATTCCTAAAAGTCACGCTCGCCGGCGACTTCGGTAAGGGGAAGCCCCGCGTCGTGCTCTTCTCGCCGATTGCCCACGAAAACCTCAAGTCGTCGCTCTTCGACGCTGGTCTCGCCGCCGCGAATAACAAGAGCCTCGCCCTCTACACCGTCGCCATGGCTGAAGTCGCCAAGAGCAACGGCGTCCAGTTCGTCGACCTCTTCACGCCTTCCCAGAAACTCTACACCTCGGCCGCCGCTCCGCTCACCATCAACGGCATCCACCTGAATGTCGCCGGCGACGCCGCCCTCGCCCCGGTCCAATTCCAGTCCGTCTTCGGTAAGGCCGCCCCGGCCGTCAATGCCGACGTCCTGTCCAACGTCCTCGAAAAGAACACCCAGTGGCATCACCGCTACCGCACGGTCGACCAGTTCAACATCTACGGTCAGCGCTCCCGCATCAAATACGAAGGGGTCGATAACGCCACCGTCCTCGGTCGCGAACTCGCCGACCGCGACATCAAGACCGCCAATCGCGACGTGACGATTTGGGCCGCCGCCAAGGGCCAGAAAATCGAACCCAAGGATGACAACCTCCTCGGCCAGCTCCCCGTGCCCCCGAACCGCAAGGAGCCCGTACCTTACCTTTCGGGCGATGCTCAGCTCAAGTTCCTCACCGTGCCGGAAGGCTGCAAAGTCGAATTCATCGCCGATGAGACCACGATTCCCGAGCTGATTAATCCGGTACAGATGAACTTCGACACTAAGGGCCGCCTCTGGCTCGCCTGCTGGCCGAACTACCCCGAGACCTCGCCGACCACCAAGGTCTTCGACAAACTTCTCGTCCTCGATCTCGACCAGAAGACCGGCAAGGTCGCCAAGTCGCACGTCTTCCTCGACGGCCTGAACTGCCCGACCGGCTTCCAGTTCTACAAGGACGGCGTCATCCTGATCCAGTCGCCCGACATCTGGTTCGCCCGCGATACCTCCGGCAAGATGGAGAAGGCCGACTGGAAGGAACGCCTACTCACCGGCATGGACGCCGCCGACTCGCACCACGAAACGAACTCCATCTGCTATGAACCAGGAGGTGCGATGTACTTCTCCGACGGCGTCTTCCACCGCACGCAGGTCGAGACCTTCAATGGCCCAGTCCGCAACACCAACGGTGGAATCTACCGCTTCGAACCCCAGACCAGTAAGTTCTACCGCCACGTGCCTTATGGCTTTGCCAATCCGCATGGCCGCGTCTTCGATTACTGGGGCAACGACATCATCACCGACGCCACTGGCAACGCCAACTACTTCGGCCCCGGCTTCTCCGGCCACCTCGATTCCGGCGCACACCCAGGGTATCAACAGTTCTGGAAGCGCCCCTCTCGCCCCTGCCCCGGAACCGCCATCCTCAGCAGCCGTCACTTCCCCGAAGACTGGCAGGGCACATTCCTCAACACGAACGTAATCACCGTCCAGGGCATCTTCCGCGCGAAGATTGTTGAAGACGGCGCTGGCATCAAGGGTACGACGATCGAGCCCAACCTCATCGAAACCGATAAGGAAAAGGCCGCCAACTTCCGCCCCTCCGGCGTGGCCGTCGCCCCCGATGGCTCGCTCTACGTTATGGACTGGTCGCAGATGCTCATCGGCCACTTGCAGCACCACCTACGTGACCCTAATCGCGACCA
>CAIRLQ010000318.1 GCA_903879465.1 uncultured Opitutia bacterium
AGGTCGCGATCGGCCTTCGCGCGGATCCATGCGCCGGGCTGTTCTGCTGGGATTTCGAGCCAGGCGGAGGTTTCGCCCGGCTTTAGCGCGACGTCTCGCCAGACCTTCCACGCGCCGTCGCCGCGCTCGTCGATCTCCAGCGTGAAGTTCGTGGCGGCGGCGCCGTCGTGCGCGAGGAAGACAGCGCGCTTGGCGAAGCCGGCCAGAAGGAAGGGATCGGAGGCGACGCCTGCCTTGACATGCTCGTCGACCCAGACGCTACCACGGCCGATGGCCGGGCCGAGTTTGTCGGGTGCGCTGAGGGGCGTGAACCAGAGGTTGGATTGCGACTGGCCCGGGCCGGCGAGCGCGCCCTTGCCGGGACGCTTGTTGAGGAATTCGGATTTGGCGGTGTCGTCGCAGCCGAAGACGAGGCGGTCCTGCCAGCGCGTGAAGTCGCCGATGACCTTGAGGTAGGCGGAGCGCGGCGCGACGCCGGCGGAATGCTTCGAGGAGAAGTTCGCCGGGAATTTCCAGAAGAGGCCGTGCATGGTCATGAGGCGCGAGCCCTCTTCGCCGATATCGCGGATGCGGGGCCACTCGGTGTTCCAGCCGTGCGCGCCGTCGTAGGAATGGCTGCCCTTGGGCAGGCGATAGCTCGTCCACTTGTCGTCTTCCATCACCATGAGGATCAGCGAGCGGAAATCCCAGCCGATCGACCAGAGCGGGTCCTTCGCCGGATCGGCGTTGCCGGTCAGTCCGCCGGGGCCGGTGACTTCGGTGAACTGGTTGCGACGGATGAGCGACCAGTTGCCCTCGCCGCTGAACGAGCCGAGTCCGCCGCTGATGATCGTCGGGTCGACGAGGGCCCTAGAGCCTTGCTCGCCGTTGTTCGCGAGAATTACGAGTCCTTGGCCAGAGTAGAGACCCTTTCCATGGTAGCCGGGCAGCGTCGAGGTGATGGTCGCCGGGCTGACTTCCGCGGTCTGGCCTGGCTTGGGCACGTTCTTGATCTCCTTAATAAGTCCCTTCACCGCGAGCGTGCGCACGTCGACCTCGTAGAGGCCGTCTTCCATCGTAGCGAAGTAGACCTTGTCCGCCGGGTCGTTCAGGTGGCGGGCGTTGCCTGTGAGGCGACCAGGCATGAGCTTCGGCGGGATGACGCGCACATCGCGATTCGCGCCGATAAAGTAAGGCCCGATGATCAGTTGGTTCGACTCCTTGTGGATCATGCGGTTCGCCGGCGTGCCGCCGACGCTTTCGGGGCGGACAATTTGCTGTAGGTCAGGCGTGATCTCGTAGAGTTTATCGCTCGAGCCATACGGCAGGTGCGGGCCGTAGGTGATGACCCAGAGCCGATCCGCCCAAGGTACGACCGCACCGGTGCCGCATTCGCCTTCGTTATTAAAGTAAGCCAGCTCGGGGTAGATGCCGGACCACTCCAGCGGTGCGGCCACGACGGTCGCGGTGAGCATGCAGAAGGCGAGGCGGTGAAGACGGAGGGGCATGGGCCGATCATTTACCATGGCCCGGCCGAGACAATAGTAAGAAACTTATTGAAGTAGCCATGCGAGGCTTAGCCACAGGAGTAAGGCTAGCGCCGGAACGCCGAGTAGCCGGCGGACCGACTTGGACTCGGCCTGAAGGAGGAAGGCCGCTGCCATTAGCGCTCCGCCCGCCGGACCTAGCCAAGGTCGCGCCAAGGTGAGGTGCAGGTTCATCGTCGGGATTTGTGCGCAGGCCTCGGCACACCAGGTCATCGTATGAAGGCAGGCGGCCGCCGTGCCGTTGAGCCAGGCGCCCAGCCAGAGTAGCCAGTCGCTCACACTGCATGCGGTCGACGCCATGCCCAGGATGAGCGGAATTTCAGATAGTGGCACGAGCACGAGATTGACGAAGAGCCCGCCCCAGCTCGCGCTTCCGAATAATCCGAGCGTGAGCGGGGTGCCGGCGAGCGTCGCGGCGCACGAGATGCAGAGTCCGCTCAAGAGAAATTTCCGCAACCACCAGCGGAGGCGCTGCGCCGACGTGCGACTACTGCCGGGCGTCAGGCGTTCTTCTTCCGTCGGCTGCGTGCAGAGCCGCGCGGCGGGTCCGCCTGCGGTGATGAGTCCGAGCACGGCGATGTAACTCAACTGGAAGCCGGCGTCCGTGCAGGCCTCGGGGCTGATGAGCAAGGTCGCCGCGCAGGCCAGCGCCAAGGATTGCAACGCGGGCGTTGAGCGTTCGCCGACTTGTCCGCCCCAGATGAAGGCGGCCATGATCCAGGCGCGGACGGAGGAAGGTGATGCGCCGGTGATCTCCACATAAATCCAGAGCAGGCCAAGGACGGCGATCCCCGCGGGGATCGCCGGGAGTCGTAGTCGCTTCGCGACCCACAGAAGCGCCGCGGTCATCCCGGCGATATGCAATCCGCTGATGGCAAAAAGATGCAAAGTGCCCGTGATCATGAACGCCGCCTTGGCGTCAGCGGGGAGGAGCGAAGTGCGCCCGAGCATGGTCGCGGCGAGCAGTGCGCCGCCATCATCATCTTTCCACGGAAGTCTCCGGAGCCATTGTTCGAGGCGTGTCTCCTGTGCCTGACACCATGTGCTGAAGCGCGAGGGCGGAGCCAGTACGCCGAGGTTGCGTCCACCGCCGAGCCGCAAGGTCGCTCCTTGGCTGGCGACCCATGCGTCAAAGCCCTGCGGGTTGACGGGCAGGGCTTCGATGTGCCCCGCAATCATGAGTTCCGTACCGTCCGCCGGGCATGCTCCGTGGACCGAGAGGGCGACCCGACGGCGAAAAAGTCCACCGTCTCGATCCGTGATGACGCCGAGCCCCGTCCAACCTTCGCCAGTCTTACGCGGCGTGGCGTGTTCGACGCGCACCGGGAGTTCTGCGAAATTACGACGCAGGGGTGGTCGTGTTTGCGGCGGTATCTTCAGTTGATGCCAAGCGGCCCCGAAAAGAATCCCCGCGAGCCCAATGGCGAATAGGCAGAGATATTCATGTCGTGAAGTTAGCCAGGCGATCATGGCCGCGACCGCTCCGAGCAAAAGACACGGGCCCGGGGCGACCGACCAGCCCGCGTCGACCGAACATCCGATTAGGAGGGGCAGAGCCAACCAAAGGGCTGGGGTGTGCCCGAACCGGGAGGGGGTCAGTGCGGAGTATTGATCCAGGGGGTCGGGCCGTGCCATGAGCGGAGGCCTTCGCCTCCGATGGATAAGGCGTCGACTTCCCTCACGAGGGAACTCCAGGCGGGCTGACTGGCGAGGGCAGGGGCCTGAAGGAGATTCCTTAGCGGAATCACGACGAAGCCCCGGGAAGACCACCTAGGATGGGGCAGGGTGACCGTCGGGCTCTCCCACTTTCCACCTTCATAGAAGAGCAGGTCTATATCGATGGTCCGCGGTCCGTTGCGGTTTTCGGTCCGCTGACGGCCGAGCGCGCGCTCAATCTCCAAGGTTTTCACCAACAGTTCATCAGGTTTTAAATTGCAAACTATTGATATACAGATATTTAAAAAATTTGGCTGGGCGCCGTAGCCGACCGGATCTGAATCCACGGCCGGAGAGATGGCTAGGACCCGATTCGCGGGAATTTGGCCGATGAGAAGGATTGCCTGAGCGAGGTTTTCCTCTCGACGGCCGAGATTGCTTCCCAGTCCTAAAATGAACTGGCTGGCCGAAGGGTTCACGCCCGCTCGCGCCGGATTTTTACCGAAATCGCGTCAAATTCCGCAGCTACGGGGGCAAACGGCTTGGTGACTTCAACTGTGACAGCCTTAACGACCCCAAAAGTGCCCAGAATCCGCGCCGCAATCTGTTGGGCGAGCGTCTCGATTAAGTACACGGGTTTCCCGGTGAGCTGACCTTCGACGGTGCGGATGACTTCAGCGTAATCGACCGTCAGTTTGAGGTCATCGCCAGCCGCGGCCGGACGGGTATCGACTTCCAAGTCAACGGAGACGGTGAACCGCTGGCCGAGACGTTTCTCCTCGGGCAGGGCGCCGTGGTGTCCGAATGACTTGATTCCGGCTATCCTGATGATGTCCACGCCCCGATGAATGCCCGCCCGCACCGCCCCTGCAAGCGCCTTCCCTTCACCCTCCCGCAATTGTTAGAAGTCCCCACTTGACCCCCCTTCCCGCGGTCGCTGAAAGTCCGCGGAACACTATGCCTAAGAGGACCGATATCCGCTCAATCCTCATTATCGGCTCGGGACCGATCA
>CAIRLQ010000319.1 GCA_903879465.1 uncultured Opitutia bacterium
CTCAGGAAGTCGTGCGCCAGGCCGCCAAGTCGACCGGCATGCCCTTCGCCGTGAACCGCTGGCTCGGCGGTACGCTCACCAACTTCGCAACCATCAAGCGCTCGCTCGACAAATATCGCACCTACCTCCGCATGGAGCAGGACGGCTCCCTCGCCAAGATGCACAAGAAGGAAGCGGCTGCCGTTAAACGCGAGATGCTCCGCATGCTACGCAACTTCGAAGGTCTCCTTGAATACCGCGAATTGCCTGCCGCGATGATCGTCATCGACACAAAGCTCGAAGAAATCGCCGTCAATGAGGCGGTCCGTCTTGGCATCCCGGTGATCGGCCTCTGCGATTCCAATTCCGACCCGACCCTCCTCAAGTTCCCGGTCCCGGGCAATGATGACGCCGCCAAGTCCATCCGCCTTATCGTGGAAGTGCTGACGCAGGCCGTTCAGGCCGGTCTCGCTCGCCGCAAGGCCGTGAGCCAGGATCGCAAGACCGTGATCGCGGTGTCCCGTCAGGATTCTGGCGAATCCGTCCAGCCCGAGGTGAATATCTCCGCTGAAGCTCTCGCCGGTGCTGAAGGACCGGAGCTCGAAGGAGCCCCGGTCGTCGCCAAGCGCCCCAGCCCCCGTAAGTCTAAGTAATCCAGACATGTCCGCTATTACCGCCCAGACGGTCAACGATCTGCGCCAGCGTACCGGCGCCGGTCTCATGGATTGCAAGAAGGCCCTCACCGAGTCGAACGGCGACATGGAGAAGGCTGTCGAAATTCTCCGCATCAAGGGAGTCGCCACGCGTAACAAGAAGGCTGACCGCAAGGCTAGCGAGGGAATCCTCTCTGTCCAAGTGTCGGCTGATGGTCGCGCTGTCACGCTCCTCGAACTGAACTGCGAAACCGACTTCGTGGCCAAGAACGAGGCCTTCATCGCTCTCGCCAAGGAACTCGTCGGTCAGGCTGCCGCCAATGGCGTCGATGGTCTCCTCGACCAGCCGTACCACGCAGACAAGTCCCGCAAGGTAAACGATTACCTGAATGATCAGGTGCTCAAAATTGGTGAAAACCTCAAGGTTGCCCGTGTTCTGAAGTTCGAAGCCTCCGGCGTGGGTCGCGTTTCGGCCTACGTGCACACCGGTGCGAAGATTGCTGTTCTTCTCGAGCTGGGTCTGAAGACTCAGGCTGCTGCCTCTAATCCTGAAGTCGCCGAACTGGCCCGCCAGCTCGCGATGCAGGTCGTCGCTAATAACGCCCGTTTCGTCCGCCGCGAAGATGTCTCCGCTGATGTGGTCGCAAAGGAGCGCGAAATCGCCACCGAGTTCACCAAGTCCGAGGCCGACAAGGCCATCGACGAAGCCAAGCGCATCGTCGAGGATTACAAGGGTCAGCTCGTCGAGCAGAGGGCTGCCAATGACGTCGAGGCCATCGCCGAACTTGAGAAGCGCATCGTGGTTGGCGAGAAGCAGATCATCGCCGCAGAATCTCGCAAGAAGGGGCAGGTCGCCAATATGGAGAAGATCGTCGCCGGTCGCGTCGACAAGTTCTTCGCCGACGCCTGTCTCCTTGAGCAGGCTTATTTCCGCGATCCAGACCAAAAAATCCTGCAGCTACTCGAATCCGCCAAAGGTAAGGTCGGTGAAGAGGTTTCGATTGTTCGCTTCGCCCGTTTTCAGGTGGGTGAAACGGCTGCCGAATAATCTCAGCTTCGCTTAGCTAAATAGGGCCGGCTCCGTGAGGGGTCGGCCCTTTGCTTTACACGCCTGTGGGACTGTATAATCTCGGGCTATGCAGTTTCGCTCCGATATCTTTTGGAAATCAGCCCGCGGTGGCTGTCCGGATTGTGGCGCGAAGGTGCGGGGTCCTTCGGATCGGACCGGATTTTGCGCCCGGCTATGGGATACGCCGGCCTCGTGTCCCTCCTGCGGCCTGGTATTGCGACGGAAGGAAGGGTTTTTCCTGGGAGCCATTGTCTGGAATTACGGACTAACGGCTTTCGGCGTCCTGCCGCTACTCCTTCTGGCTTATCGTCTCGAGCTGATGGGCACAGATTGGCTCGTGCGTTCGGCGGTGCTCGCAATCTTTCTCGTGCCGCCGTTCATCCATGCCCTCGCGTGGCGTTTATGGGTGGGCACTTATTACGCGTTTCTGCCTGACCAGCTTCCGTCGGGCGGTCGCCGCCTAGACGATTGATTAGTGCTTCCGGGTGGCCATCCGGAAGACGAGTTCACGGATGAACATGCTGTCAGCCTTGCATGCCTGGAGATGTCCGCTCGCTTCTTCCGTGAGGGATTGGATACGAAGCTGAGTGGCCGCGATGCCATGAAGCCCGGCGTAGGTGAGCTTGCCGTTTTGGGCATCGGCCCCGACAGGCTTACCTAGCTGGGTGGCGTCCGCCGTGAGGTCGAGCAGGTCATCGACGAGTTGAAAGGCGATTCCGGCGGCTTGGCCAGCTTGGCGGAAGTGTTCGACGTCGGCGGGGGGGGCGCCTCCGACCATCGCGCCCATGGCAAAGGGGGCACTGAGCATTGCAGCTGTTTTTCCCAGTAATATGAATTCAAGCCGCTCGGCGTCGGCCCCGGCGGCGAGCCCGCCCATGTCTTCGGTCTGCCCGCCAACCAGCAGGGTCGAGCCCGCGGTTTTGGCGAGCTCGGCGATGAGCGCGGTGGCCAGGGCGGGTTGGGCGGCATAGCCGGTGGCCAGCAGTTCGAAGGCGAGTGGCTGCAGGGCGTCGCCGGCGAGTAGGGCAGTGGCCTCGTCAAAAGCCTTATGGCAGGCGGGGCGACCTCGCCGCAGGTCCGAATTGTCCATGCAGGGCAAGTCGTCGTGGATGAGTGAATAGGTGTGGATGCACTCGAGCGCGGTAGCGGCGTGCTCAGCGTCGGCCTGGGGATTGAAGGCATTGGCGGCGGCGAGGCAGAGGACGGGGCGGAGGCGTTTGCCCCCGGCCTCGAGTGAATAACGCATCGCGGCATGTAGGCGGGCTGGACGGATCGCGGCCGTGGGCGTCAGCCGACGGAGTGCGGATTCCGCCTGCTGGATGAATGCCTCGTGCCGTGACTGAAACAGCGAGGCGTCCATTGTTTATTCGATATCCGCGCCGAGTTTAAAGAATGTCGCTGTCCGGCCAACGGAGCCAATCACTTCGCTTTCAGTGAGTCCGGCGAGTTCCTTGGCTTGTGCGTCCATGATTTCGCGTTCCGCGGTGAAGCGGACCTTGACCAAGTCGGCATTGCGGAAGGCTTCTTCCAGGAGTTTAGCGATCCCGGCGTTTACGCCGGCCTTACCGACAAACACCTTCGGGTCGAGGGTCTGGGCAAGGCTCCGTAGCTTGCCACGTTCGGCGCCGGTGAGGCGGGGTTGATCTTCAGAGCCTGATTCCATGCCTGCTATGACGATTGTGCGGGGCAGGGGAGTCAACGGGCTAATGGGTTTGACCCCGCTTGCCAGCGTCTTGCGGTGCCGTTGGCCGGTGGCATAATCTTCCCCGATGAGTCCAGCCGCCCCGACCCTTGCTCCCGCAATCAAGCCGGTCATCCGGCAGGAGGTGCAGGTCCGCCCGCTGGAGCCCGTGGTGGTTCATGTGCGCTGCGCCCCCTATTACGCCCAAAGCCTGCGGATCTGGCAGAGTACTTTTCTGCTCGATCGCGATTCGGCGCACACCAGTTCGCTGGTTGGATTCGAGAATATTTCGCTGTACCCTCATTGGCTCCCGGTTCCATGGGAGCGACCCTATCAGTTTACCCTTTATTTCCAACCGCTCCCTAAGATGGTCCGAGTCTTTGATTTATCCGAAATTATCCCGGAGCCGCGAGGTTGGTATTTCCCGGCCATTCAGCGGAATGATACTGACGTATATTGGCTGGATTTGCCCAACTAACCTTTCGTCGCTGAGACGTCCGAAAACGGGCTTATATTCTCAGTTTTAAGGGGTCGTCAGAGGGGTAGTTCCTTCTTGCTAAGGGGATGGGGGACTGTCATTTCCTTGGGTAATCTTCGTTAGGGAGAGGGGCGGAGCCCTTCTCACGCTGGTCGGTAGGCGAAAGCCTATTCCAGACGGATAGTCCGGCCGCACGGCGGGGCTTTCGGGAATTTCTCCCAAGTCGGCCATCAAAAACCAAAACTAACCCAACACCATGTCAGTCGATAAGTCGGATATCATCAAGAAGCACCAGCAGGATTCCAAGGACACCGGTTCACCCGAAGTCCAGGTCGCCCTGATCACCGCCCGCGTCACCCACCTGACCGAGCACCTGCGCACTCATCGTAAGGATTTCCACTCTCGTCGCGGCCTAATCATGCTGACGAATCGTCGTCGCAAGCTCCTCGCCTACCTGAAGTCGAGCGACCTGGACCGCTACAACGCGCTCCTCGCCAAGCTCAATCTTCGCAAGTGAAGGGCGCCTTCGGGCGCTTCTCCTCACCGAGCGTCCCAGCCTAGGCTGGGACGTCCGCTTTTCACCCACC
>CAIRLQ010000320.1 GCA_903879465.1 uncultured Opitutia bacterium
CCCAACGAACGCAGCGTCAACGTCGAGGAGTTACGCAAGCACCTTAAGGAACGCCGACCGCTCCCGTATACCCTCGTCTCCGACCTCGCCTTCCCCGGGACTGGCCAAGCACTGACACCCAACGAGGGCACCAAGTCAGTCGCCCGCTTCATCGAACAGTTCCCGGTAGACGGGCCCATTCGCCTGGATTCCGATATCATCCGCACCTACCCCCATGGAACTCTGGCCGCTCATGTACTCGGATACGTCAAGGACACAGACGAGCTGCCTCCCAACGTCACCGAAATCGCGGATTTCAAATTCGAAAACCTCCAAAAGCTCCGCTACACGGGTAAGAAAGGCGCATCCGGCATTGAGCTGACCTACGACTCGTCTTTGCGCGGCCTGAGTGGATGGGAACTTTGGACCAAAACCTCCGCGGGCTACAACCAGAACCGGCTGCAAGTAAGCGAATCCGAGCAAGGCTCGAACATCAGACTCTCCCTCGATCTCCGCATCCAGAAAGCCGCCGAGAATGCGCTAGCGAAGATCAAGGATTCTCAAGGTGCGCTTCTGCCAGGAGCAGCCATCATGCTTGATGTCAACACGGGCGAAATTCTTGCACTCGCCAGCCAACCAAATTTTGACCCCAACCGCCTCGCCGACCGGGTGAGCACCGCCTACTACCAAGAGGTTGAAAAATCAGGTGGGTGGCTCAATCGCTCCATCCAAGGACTCTACCCGCCTGGCTCCACCTTCAAGGTCATCACGTCGATTGCCGGTATGCGCAACAAAGTCGTCGATTGGGATGATATCCTCCAATGCGGTCCGAGTTATCGCATGGGTGGTCGAGACTTTCCTGAACACATCCCCGATGGCTACGGCGACGTAAATCTTGAAGTGATGCTCGCCGTCTCGTGCAATGTCTGGAACTACCAAGTCGGCGAGCGTCTTGGTATTGATCGACTCGCCCGAGAAGCCCGCCGTTTCGGACTGGATAGTCAACTTTTACTAAAAACCGGGGACTCCGAGAACGGTGAAGTCGGTGGTCACTCAACCGAACTCCCGTACCCAGCCGGCCGCGGCCTCATCGTCCCGGACAATGCCTACAAGCTCCGGATTAATCAGGGACCTTGGACCGCCGGCGACACCGCCAACACGTCTATCGGCCAAGGATTCCTACTTACCTCACCCTTACATATGGCGTGCGTCGCCGCCTCCATCGCCCGCGGAGAAACCCGCACGACGCCTTCGATTATTCACGACACTCAGCGCGATGGCCGACACCAGGGAGCCGAACCCATCGGACTTAACAATGCCCAGTTGGCAGCCCTGAGGGAAGGCATGCTGCGCTGCGTCGAAGAAGGCACTGCAAAGTCAGCCCGCATTCCCAAACTTCCTTACGCCGCCAAAACCGGTACGGCCGAATATTTCAAGAAAGGTGAAAAAGCACATCTCGCCTGGATGATTGGGTACGCACCGGCAGACAATCCGGCGGTGGCTTTTTGCGTCTTAGTCGAAGGTCAGCTCGACACGAGTACCTGGGGTGGAAAAACGGCCGGACCCGTCGCCAAGGAAATGATCCAAGCATGGGCCGATACCGCTCGCGATCCTACGGAGAAATTAGCTGAACCCGCCGCCCGCTAAGAAAGAATCAAGACGGGGACCCCCGTCTTAGTCTCCGCGAAAAGCCGTATGATATCTTGGTCTGACAAGAGGACGCACCCGTGACTGTTAGGCGTCCCTAACTTAGCATTTTGATTGGTGCCATGGATGTAGATGAAACGCGAACGTGTATCGATCACCCTGCCCTCGCCATCGATCCCTTTGTTTTTTCCAACTTCCATTCCGTCTAACCAAAGAATACGCGAAGTGATAAGATTATCTTCCGGAGTCGGCCATTCGGCGGCGAGCTTGCCGGTCGCCTGGCGCGCTTTGAAAACCATCCCCGCCGGAGCATCGGTGCCGAGACATTCGCAGATTCGATGCAGCCCAAGGGGCGTCTGCTGGGAATCAAGGACGCTACCCACACCCGCCCGAGCGGTGCTGACCGCGTAGCTGGAGCAGGCTTCGCCTTGGAAATGCCATAGTTTTTGCTGGTCAACGGACACAACGATGCAATGTTCAGCGGCAGGCAAACCAAGCCCAGCCAGTCGGCTGGCAACCTCCTTCTTCAAACCTAACTCG
>CAIRLQ010000321.1 GCA_903879465.1 uncultured Opitutia bacterium
CCGATAGCATCTCCGACTCCGTCCTCGACGCCTGCTTCACCCAGGATCGTTTCTCTCGCGTCGCCTGCGAGACCTTGGTTAAGAGCGACCACGTCGTCATCGCAGGCGAACTCACGACTAAGGCGAAGGTCAATTTCGAGGAAGTCGTCCGCGAGGCGATCCGCGAAATCGGCTACGTGAACGACGACGACGTCTTCCACGCCGACAAGGTTTTTATCACGAACCTGCTCACGAAGCAGTCTCCCGACATCGCCCAAGGTGTCGACGAGCGTAAGGCCGAAGGCAAGAAGCACGCCAAGATGGGCGCTGGCGACCAAGGCATCATGTTCGGTTACGCCACCACGGAGACCCCGGAGCTCATGCCCGCCCCGGTGATGTTCGCGCACCGCCTCAATCGGGAGCTGGCTCGCATCCGCAAGTCAGGTGCCAAGGGCACCGAATGGATCCGCCCGGATTGTAAATCGCAGGTCGCCGTCCGCTATGAAGACGGCGTCCCGGTCGCCATCGAGAATGTGGTCATCTCCACGCAGCACACGGCGGATGTCTCGCATCGCCAAATCGAAAAGTTCTGCATCGAGCAGGTCATCCGCAAGGTTCTCCCGAAGGCCCTCGTGGGTAAGAAGACTGAATACCTGATCAACCCCACCGGCCGTTTCGTCGTCGGCGGCCCCCAGGGCGACTGCGGCCTCACGGGCCGTAAGATTATCGTCGACTCGTACGGAGGCATGGGCCGCCACGGTGGCGGCGCTTTCTCTGGTAAGGATCCGACCAAGGTCGACCGTTCCGCGGCCTACATGGCCCGCTGGGTCGCCAAGCACATCGTCGCGTCCGGTGCCGCCGAGCGCTGCGAACTACAGGTCGCCTACGCCATTGGTCATCCGGAGCCGACGAGCATCCACCTCGACACGTTCGGCACAGGCGCCGTCGATGACGCGGTGATCCTCGCCGCCGTGAAGCACATCTTCCTCTTCAATCCGGCCGAAATCATCCGCCAGCTCGACCTGCGCCGCCCGATCTACCGCGCGTCGACCCACTACGGCCACTTCGGCAAGAAGGGGCTCCCTTGGGAGGTCACGTCGAAGCTCCCGGCCTTCATTAAGGCGATCAACCGCAACGTCCGCTAATTTCCTCCTCCATATGTCTTCCAAGAAAACCGCTCGCGCCTCCAAGAAGGGGGCCGATTTCAAAGTCGCCGATCTCGGCCTCGCCGAATGGGGCCGCAAGGAACTCCAGGTCGCCGAGCACGAGATGCCCGGCCTCATGGCCCTGCGCGCCAAGCACGGCAAACGCAAGCCCCTCAAGGGTGTGCGCATCGCCGGCTCGCTGCATATGACGATCCAGACCGCCGTGCTCATCGAGACGTTGGTCGACCTCGGCGCCGACGTGCGCTGGGCTTCGTGCAATATCTTCTCCACGCAGGACCACGCCGCCGCCGCGATCGCCAAGGCCGGTATCCCGGTCTTCGCCTGGAAGGGTGAGAACCTTGTCGAGTATTGGGAGTGCACGATGCGTGCGCTCACCTGGCCCAACGGCGACGGCCCTGAGCTGATCGTCGACGACGGTGGCGACGCCACGCTCCTGATCCACAAGGGTTACGAGCTCGAGAACGGCTCGAAGTGGGCCTGGTCTTCCTCGGAATCCGAAGAAGAGCAGATCATCAAGAATCTGCTTAAGAAGGTCGCCAAGGAAAAGCCCGGCCACTGGCATAAGGTCGTGAAGAGCTGGAAGGGTGTCTCGGAAGAGACCACTACTGGCGTGAAGCGCCTCTACCGCATGCTCGAAGAGGGCTCCCTCCTCGTACCTACGGTGAACGTTAACGATACTGCCACGAAGTCGAAGTTCGACAATCTCTACGGCTGCCGTGAATCCCTCGTCGATGGCATCAAGCGCGCGACCGACGTCATGGTCGCCGGCAAGGTCGCCTTGGTCATCGGTTACGGCGATGTCGGCAAGGGCTCGGCCCAATCTCTCCGTGGCCTTGGTGCCACGGTGCAGATCGCCGAGATCGACCCGATCTGCGCACTTCAAGCCGCGATGGAAGGTTACCGCGTCGTCACGGTCGAGGATACCCTCGGCAAGGCCGACATCTATGTCACCGCCACTGGCAATAAGGATATTATCACGCTCGAGCACCTGACCAAGATGAAGGATCAGGCCATCGTTTGTAATATCGGTCACTTCGATAACGAGATCCAGGTCACGCGCCTCAATAGCCACAAGGGCGCGAAGAAGGACACCATCAAGCCACAGGTTGATCGCTATACGTTCAAGGATGGCCGCCAGCTCTACATGCTCGCTGAAGGCCGCCTCGTGAACCTCGGTTGCGCCACCGGCCACCCGAGCTACGTGATGTCGACCTCGTTCACCAATCA
>CAIRLQ010000322.1 GCA_903879465.1 uncultured Opitutia bacterium
CAGAAGGCGTCGGGCAATCGTCTGGCGCATGCCGCCCACGGGGACGTCGGCGTCGGGCTGGATGCCTTTGCCGTCGGCGGGAGGAGCCACGGCGACATTGATCGGTCCAGAAGGCGCGGCGACGGTCGGAGCCGAAGCGGCGGCGGCGACATCACGACCAACGACGCGGCCACCGGGGCCGGAGCCGGCGAGTGCGGCGACATTAATCGCAGCTTTTTCAGCCATACGCTTGGCGTAAGGAGAGGCCTTGGTGCGCGAAGCATCGGACTGAGCGGCCGCGGCACCAGCGGAGGCAGGAGCGGCAGGCACGCAGCTCACGTCGGTCTTCTCCGGAATCGCCGGGACGGAGGTCGCCGGGGCTTTTGGGGTAGGAGCGGCGACGGGCTCAGGGGCGGCTTCGCCTTTCTTGCCGATGGCGCAAATCGGAGCGCCCACAGGCAGCTGCGAGCCAGCGGGAGCGTAGATCTTGAGGATCGTGCCCGGCACGGTGCAGGAGAGTTCCATCGTCGCCTTATCGGTTTCGACTTCACCCAGGATATCGCCGAAGGCCACGGTCTGGCCTTCTTTGATGTTCCATTTGACCAAAGTGCCCACCGACATCGTGTCGGAGAGTTTCGGCATATCGATAATTTCAGCCATCGGGTTTGAGAGTGTGGGATTAGGCGAGGACCTTGAGGGCTTCACGGACGACGCGATTCACGTCGGGGAGCTGCTGGTCTTCCATGCGCTTGCAGTAGATCTGCGGGGCGTCGATGGAGGATACGCGGTGGATCGGGGCGTCGAGTTCGTCGAACGCCTTCGATTGGATGAGATAGGCCACCTGAGCGTCGACGCCGCAGAAGGGCTTGTTCTCTTCGACGAGTAGGGCGCGGTGCGTCTTGCGGACGGAGGCGAGGATCGTCTCCTCGTCGAGTGGGCGGATGGAGCGCAGGTCGACGACTTCGACACTGACTCCGTGATCCTTCTCGAGGATTTCTGCGGCCTTGAGGCTAGTGATCACTGCGCGGCCATGGGCCACAATGGTGAGGTCGGTGCCCTGACGTTTCACGTCGGCGACGCCGAGGGGGACGATGTAATCTTCATCGGGCACCTCGCCCTTGTCGTTATAAAGAATCGTATTCTCCATGACGTACACCGGGTCGTTGTCGCGAATCGCCGCCTTCAGTAGGCCCTTCGCGTCGTAAGGCGTAGCCGGGCAGACGACCTTGATGCCGGGGTGGGAGGCGAGGATGGCCTCGGGCGTATGCGAGTGCGTGGCGCCGACGTTCGTGCCGCCGTTGGACGGGCCGCGGATGACGATCGGGCAGTTGATAAGGCCGCCGGACATATAGCGGATGTTGCCAGCGTTGTTCACGATCTGATCGAACGCGACATACGAGAAAGACCAGAACATCAGTTCCATGACCGGACGGATGCCGAGCATCGAGGCTCCGATGCCGAGTCCGATGAAGCCCGCCTCGGAGATGGGGGTGTCTACGACGCGCTTCGGACCGAACTCCTTGAGGAGACCTTCGGTGACCTTGTAGGCTCCGTTGAACTGGGCGACTTCTTCGCCCATGATGACGACCTTGTCGTCGCGCTTGAGTTCTTCGCGCATCGCGGCGCGGAGCGCTTCGCGGTAGGAAATGACGGCCATAACAGTGGGTGCGAAGAGGGGTTATTCGAAGATGATGGTACCGCGGCTCGTGGTCTTCGGCCCGCGGTTATCCTCTTCCCAATAGATATGTTTCGTGATGTCGGCCACGGTGGGATCCGGCGATTCGTCGGCGAAGATGGCGGCCTTGTCGGCCTCGGCCATCGCGGCTTCATTGATCTTCAGGGAGAGTTCGGGGGTCAGCACCTTTTCGCCGAGGAGTTCCTGTTCGAAGGCGAAGACCGGGTCTTTCTTTTCGCGGTACTCCTTGATTTCTTCCTTATCGCGGTAGGTCTTGTCCGGGTCGGC
>CAIRLQ010000323.1 GCA_903879465.1 uncultured Opitutia bacterium
CCAAGGCGAGTGTCACCTTCCAATACACCGCGAAGGATGAACGCGTCACCGAGCGCGGCGAGATTTTTAAGGGAGTCAGCAAGACCGGCGACGCGGCTTCGCAGGGCGCCTTCCTGCTCACGCGCGGTGCGAACCTCCGCACACTTGCGGTCCTCAGCGCGAGCGTGACTCCCGGCCAGACCACGCTCGGCGACGTCTACGAACTCTCCGCGGACCTCAAGCTCACCAAGATGGCCGACCAGCACGGAGCGGACTTCTACCAGAAGAACACCCCCATCCCTCAGGGCATCGTCACCGCCGACGACGCTTCCGTGATCTTCGAGGAAAGCGGCGTCCGCTGGCGCCTGCCGCGCTCAGCCTCGCCGGCTCATGACGGCCTACTCGCCCGCAGCGCACTGCGCAAGGTGCGCGAGGTCTGCACCGAGCGCGACATGCTCCAGGCGCACGGCACCTTCTACGAACTACCGGCGCTCAACGCCATGGGCGCGATCCGCATGCGCCCGATCGCGACGAGCGACGCCGCGGTGCATGATTATTGCTCTTACCGCGGCCTACTCGTGCTCAGCGGTATCGACCCCAGCGCTGGCATCGCCGGGCAGGACAACCGCCACCTCATCCGCTCGGACGACGGCAAGGCCGCCGTGTGGGTCGGCGCCGCCGACGATCTCTGGCAGCTCGGAAAGCCGCGCGGGTTTGGCGGACCCTGGAAGAACAGTGGTGTCGCCGCGGGCAAGCCTTCGGATCCCTACCTCATGACCGGCTACGACAAGAAGACGCTCACGCTTGAAAACCATGGCGACAGCCAGACCACCATCACCGTCGAGCTAGACGCGGCCGGCGACGGTCACTTCGCGCCCTATCAGAACTTCAAGTTGGCGCCAGGCGCCAAGCAATCCCACTCCTTCCCAGAGTGGCTCAACGCCTATTGGGTGCGTACGGTCTCATCTACAGCAACCAAGGCCTCCGCGCAACTGACCTACGAATAAGGCGGCCAACCAAAGGGAACGGGCAATTCGACCCCGAGCCGACGTGCTGAAGTCATATCCCCGCTTGCACCGCTGAGCAGAACGACCAAGTTCGAAACTCCCACTTTTATGAACGAGCCCTTCGACACCATCGAGGAAGTCCTTGCGGATATCGCCGCCGGGAAGCTTGTCATCGTGACCGACGACGAGAACCGCGAGAACGAGGGCGACCTCGTCATGGCGGCCTCAAAGGCGACGCCTGAAACCGTCAATATGATGATTCGCCATGCGCGCGGACTCATCTGCGTGCCGACCGTCGAGCACCAACTACGCCGGCTCGGCATCTCCCAGATGGTCCCCGAGAACCGCGAGTCTCAGCGCACCGCGTTCGCCGTTTCCGTGGATGCCGCCGAAGGCATCTCCACCGGAATCTCTGCCTATGACCGCGCGAAGACCATCGCGATCCTTGCGGACCCGCAGGCGAAGCCGGAGGAACTCGTGCAACCTGGCCACATCTTCCCGCTACTCGCCCGCCCTGGGGGCGTGCTACAGCGCGCCGGCCATACGGAAGCCGCCGTCGACCTCGCTTCACTGGCCGGCCTGCACCCCAGTGGCGTCATCTGCGAAATCCTTAACGAGGACGGCTCGATGGCCCGCCTCCCAGAACTCGTCGAACTCAAGAAGAAGTTTGGGCTGCACATGATCTCGATCGCGCAGCTCATCGAATTCCGCCACCGCCGGGAGCGACTCGTCGAACTCATCGCCGAAACACCGTTCAAGTCAACGTGGGGAGAATTCCAGTTGCGCGTCTACCGTTCGCTGCCCGACGGGCGGCAGCACCTCGCGTTCACGCTTGGCCAACCGGATGAATCGCCGACCCTCGTCCGAGTGCAGCGAGAAAACCTCCTCGGCGACTTATTCCACGGCAGCGCCTTCGGCTCCGGTGAATCACTTGCCTCCAGCTTCGAAGCGGTCGCCCAGGCTGGCCGCGGCGTCATCGTACACGTCACTCAACCTTTCGGCGGCATGCAGGCGGATCAGGATGGCGTGCGCCTCGGCTCCATGGATGCGCGCGATTACGGTATCGGGGCGCAGATTCTCTCGCACATCGGCCTGCGCCGCATCCGTCTCATTACAAACAACCCACGCAAGGTGGTGGGACTTAGTGGCTACGGGCTCGAAATCGTCGAACAGGTCCCGTTCTGAGGCTCGTCCCGCTGTTTCCGCTTGCAGGTCGGGTCGGAAACCCCTCCATCGGCCCTTCGTTCTTCTGCCATGAGCCAAGACAAGCCCATCCCTGACGCCATCGACGGCGCCGAACTCCGTTTCGCCATCGTGGCGGCGGGTTACAACGGAGAACTTGTCGAGTCGCTACGCCGCAACCTGGTCAAAACCCTGCGTGCCGCCAACGTGTCCGAAGATAATATCCGCCAAATCGACGTCCCGGGATCGGGGGAGATTCCTTACGCTGCCTACATGGTAGCCATGTCGGGCGACTACGATTGCGTCATCGGCCTCGGCGTCGTCATCGCCGGCGACACCCCGCACCACGAGATCATCGCCCACTCGACCGCCAAGGCCCTGCAGGATGTCGCCCTGCGCGCCGAAGTCGGCGTGATCAACGGCATCATCGTCACCCACACCCGGGCACAGGCGATCGAACGCTGCCAAGGCGCGCTCGATCGTGGCACCGAATTCGGCCACGCCGCCCTGACGATGGCCCGCCACCGCATCACGCTCGGAGAACGCCTCGACCAGGTCGAGGACGAGGAACGTAAGCGCGGCGGCCCTGAACCCTTTGCCCAGAACTGATGGACACCGAATCGACCATTTCCCCTTCCGCTCGCGCCAAGATACGCATCCGTATCAAGGGCATCGATTACCGCATGGTCGACCAATGCGCGTCGGATATCGTCGCCAGCGTGACGCCCACCGGCGCGCGTATCTCCGGCCCCTTTCCGCTACCCTCGCAGGTCGAGGTCTACCGCGCGGCCGACCAGGACGAAGTCCGCGGCCATCGCCGCAATATCGAGATTATCAACTCCTCGGCGCAGACCGTCGACGTGATGCGCCGCATCAATCTGCCGGCGGGTATCGAGATTAGCATCGTCGCTCCCGACGAACCGGTCGTACCAGATCCGGCTGCCTCCCCCGCGAAGCGTAACCGCCGCCACGACAACCGCGTCCTGGCCATGCAATTCCTCTGCTCCTGGGAAGTGCAGCGCCATGCAGACATGGTCACCGCGTTATTCGATCTTTTCTCCGAACGCGAAAAGCCGCGCGACTACTATTCCTTCGCGGAGGAACTAATCCAAGGCGTAATCCGTGACGTCACCCTCATCGACGACGTCATCGGTAAGTACGCTAAAAACTGGGCCTTCGCCCGCATCGCCCGCGTCGACCTATCCATTCTGCGCGTCGCCATCTTCGAGCTCATGCGCCGCACTGATATCCCGCCGGTCGTCAGCATCAACGAGGCCGTCGATATCGCCAAAGAATTCTCGACCGACGAGTCGAAGCGCTTCGTGAACGGCATTCTGGACAGCTACAAGGAAGAGCTGGGCCGCGATCCGCGAAAAGCCGAAGGGAATTGAACGATGGCTGGAGGCTTCTTTGAACGACTGAAGTCAGGCCTGAGCCGCACGGCGGAAGCCGTCGCCAACCTACTCGCGCGCCCGATGGACGCGGCATCGACGGAGCAGCTCCGCGAGCGCCTCATCGCGGCTGATTTTGGTCCGGCCACCTCGGAGGAAATCGTGGCTGCCGCCCAGGCCGCCTGGAAGACCGATGCGGGCCTGCGCAAGACCAGCCCAGCCGAGGCTGCGGCCGCCGTCATCGTGAAAGCACTCGGCGGCGAGACAGCTTCCGTCATTACGGATAGCACCAAACCCCAGGTCATCATGTTGCTGGGCGTCAACGGAGCCGGCAAGACGACCACGGCGGCAAAACTCGCCTGGCGCTGGAGTCAGGAAAATCGCACCTGCCTACTCGGGGCCTGCGACACCTTCCGCGCCGCGGCGGGAGAGCAACTCTCCGCTTGGGCCAATCGCCTCGGCGTCCAAGTCGTCGGCGGGGCTGCCGGCGCGGACCCTGCGGCGGTGGCCTTCGACGCCGTAAAAGCTGGCGAGGCACGCGGTTGCGACATCGTTATCCTCGATACCGCTGGCCGATTACACACCAAGGCACATCTGCTCGAAGAATTACGCAAAGTCGTCCGCGTGACGGCCAAGGCGCACGCCGGTGCACCGCACGAGAAGTGGCTAGTCATCGACGGCTCGCTGGGCGCGAATTCGATCGAACAAGCCAAGGTCTTCCATGAGGCAGTCGGCCTGTCGGGCCTCATCGTCACCAAACTTGACGGCACGTCTCGCGGTGGAGCGCTCGTCGCCATCGTCCGCGAACTCGGCGTCCCGGTGCGTTTCATCGGCGTCGGAGAGCAACCGGCGGACCTGCAGCCCTTCGACGCCAAGGCCTACGCCCGCTCTATCCTCGGCTTGGCCGAGTGAGGTTGTCTTGCCACCCGGACCCGCGCTCCCCAGCGTGAGGTCATGCCGGCCGAGACAGTCACCGTCGAACTAGGAGCCCGCTCCTACCCTGTGCGCATCGGCCCCGGCCTGCGCCGCGAAGTGATTGCCATCGCCGCCGCGCGGGTGGCCACCGGCCAGAAGTGCGCGACGATTACTTCTCCAGGTGTCGCGGCTGCGCTGCCGGAGTTGACGCAGGAACTGGCGAAGTTCATGCCGGTGCTCGTCACCGCGCAAGACGGCGAGACTGCCAAGTCCGCCGCCGAACTCGCTCGGGTCTGGGATTTTCTCGCCGGTAACGGTATCGCCCGTGACGGCGCGGTCTTCGCGCTCGGCGGCGGCGTCATCGGCGATCTCGCCGGGTTCGCCGCAGCCTCCTACCAACGCGGCGTCGATTTCTACCAGATTCCCACGACCCTCCTCGCGATGGTGGATAGTTCGGTGGGAGGGAAGACCGGTATCAATCTCGCCGCCGGCAAGAATCTCGTCGGCAACTTCCATCAGCCCGCCGCCGTCTGGGCCGACACCGACCTGCTCGCCACGCTACCGACGCGCGAGTTCGCCGCCGGCATGGCAGAGGTCATTAAGCACGGACTGCTTGCCGACGCCGACCTCTTCGGTCTGCTCGAAAAAAACGCGCCCTTGGCGTGGAATCACCCGCTGCTCGCCCGCGTCATCCGCCGTTGCGTGGAGATTAAGGCCGCCGTCGTGGCCGGCGATGAACGCGAAACCAGCACCCAAGGCGGACGAGCCCTGCTCAACCTCGGGCACACTTTTGGGCATTCCATCGAAGCGACCGCCGGCTACGGCACTTATCTACACGGCGAAGCCGTCGCCATCGGTCTCGTGATGGCCGCGCGGCTTTCCGTAGAGTTGAAACATTGCACCGCCGCCCAGGCTGAACAGATCGAGTCCGTCATCGCGGCGCATCAGCTCCCTACACGGCTCCTATCCTCTCTCCCCCTTGAGCCCATGCTGGCCGCGATGCGTCGCGACAAGAAGGTGCGCGGCGGCAAACTACGCTTCGTACTACAAGACGGCATCGGTGCCGCTAGCACCTCAGATACAGTGCCAGAAGAAGCCGCGATCCGCGCCCTGCTCGCCGGCGGTGCCGTTCGTTGATCAGGGCTGAGGACCAACCGCCGGTTTCACCGCGCGCCAATCGCCCTTGAGCAGGCGCTGGTCATTCTTCTCGTTAGCTGAGCGCACTCGATCTTCGAGTGTGCCGGCGGCGGCCGGCTGACCGGCGATTGCCGCAGCGGCGGGAGTCTTCTCGGTGAGGAAAGAACGGTCATTCGCCGGCGTTGCGCAGCCGATGAGCAGAAGGACCGAAGGAAGCAGAAGGAAACGCATGGAAGATTATTTCGCGCGGCGCTTGGCGTCGGCTTCAAGCCAGGCGCGGAGACTCAGGGCGGATTGGCGGGCGCGCTCGCGGGCCGCGGGAAGATCATCGGCGTCGGCCACCGCGGCTTTTGCGAAGGAATAGAATTTTGCCTTGGGTTCCGTCCCCGAGGCGCGGACCGCGATCCGGCGGCCGTCGGCGAGTTCCGCCAGAATGAATTCCTCGGGAGGTACGCGATCGCCCTCGGCATCCTCGACTTTATCGCGCTCATAGTCGGTCAGGCGGACAACCTTCGAGCCATCCACCGAAGCTGGCGGCGCCGAACGCCAGGAGGCGACGATACGGCGGATGCAGGCGGCACCCTCGGCGCCCTCAAAAGAAAGATTCAAGAGGTCTTCGTGATGCGCACCGTGGCTGAGATGGAGCACATCGAGCGCATCGAGTAGCGTGCGGCCGCGCGAGCGGAGTAACGCCGCGAACTCGCAGAGCATGACCACCGTCGCGTTAGCATCCTTATCACGGACAGCGTCGTCCGCGAGGTAGCCGTAGCTTTCTTCCGCGCCGAGCAGGAAGAGTGTCGAGTAACGCAGGGCCAGTGGGGCGCGGCGGTGCAGGGGTAAGGCCGGTGTATCGGCACCAGCGCCTTCCGCGAGCCGGCGCGACCATTTCTCTAGTTTCCGGGCGATCCATTTAAAACCCACCAATGTTTCCACGCAACGAACGCCATGGCGGGCACAGATGGCGGCAACCAAGGGCGTGGTCACGAGCGATTTGACCACCGCAGCGTTGGGCGAGCCGGCGGCGGGGATAATCCCCGCGTCCTTGAGTGAAGAAATCCGGAATTCCGCCAGCAACGCAGCTACTTCATTACCATTGAGAAGGCGGAAGCCGCCGGCGGGCAGCGGGCAGGCCACGCCGACGCGGTCGGAATCAGGGTCGGTGGCGAGGATGAGGTCAGCACCGACCTCTTCGGCCAGCTTCAGTGCAAGGGCGAAGGTACTGGCGTTTTCTGGATTAGGGGAAGCGACAGTTGGGAAACGACCGTCGTGCTCGCGCTGCTCCTCGACGACATGCGGGTCGATGCCCACGCGGCGCAGGGCGGGCACGACCATCACATCGCCAGTGCCGTGGACGTTCGTGTAAACCACTTTAGGCGTGTGGCGCGAAATCACCTCGGGGTCGAGGACGACGCCCGCGACGCGCACCAAGTAGGCGTCTTCGGCATCGGCGGAGACAGTCTGGACGCGGGCGAGGTTCTTCTCCAAGAAAGCGGCGACATCCTGCGGGCCCAGCTTGCCGACTTCCGCGACGATGGCGGCGTCATGAGGAGGCAGCACCTGGCCGCCGTCCGCGAGGCAGCATTTGAAGCCGTTGTCGTGAGAAGGATTATGGCTCGCGGTGATTACGACCCCCGCATGCGCGCCGAGGTGGCGAACCGTGAAGCTCAGTTGAGGCGTCGAACGTGGGCCAGCAAACAGGAACGCCTCGCCCCCGAGTTCGGTCCACGCCGAGGTGATCAACTCAGCGAAGTGACGGGAGAAATGACGAACGTCATGAGCGACCACGAGGCGGGCCCCAGGCTGGGTGGCAGAGACGTGCTTCCAGAGGCCGAGGACGGCACGGAGCACGTTAATGTCGTTTAGGCAGGCCGAGCCGATGGCCGCCCGGACGGGCAAGCCCTGCTCGTCGAGTTCGTTGGCCGCGGAGACTCGCCCGACTGTGCGGCCACGCATTCCCCCGGTCCCGAAGGCGATGCCTTTGTAGAAACGGTCTTCAATCTCCGCCCAAGCCTCCTGGGCGCAGAGATTCTGAAGGGTGGCGACCGCCTCGGCCGGCAGGGCGCCGGAACGAAGCCAATCCCCTGCATTAGCGAGGCTGGAAGGGGAAATTCGCCCTTGAGACTGGGCCGTCTTAAGGGAGGCAAGGATGGCGGCGGAAGCGCTCATGAGTCCTGGGATGATTGCCCTCCCGCAGGCGGGGACAAGCACGGAGCAGGGGGAGGCGGGGGTTGACACATTCCGACACATGGCAAGGGTTTACCCCCCATGCCTGACGCCAGTTCCAACAATCAGCCCCCGGCCGGCGACGACCGTAATCTGGTCATTGTCGACGAGGATTTCGTCAATGCCGACGCCGAAGACCGCCTTTGGCTCTTCTGGGAGCGCAACAAGGGGACCATCGTGCGCACCACCGCCGCCGTCGTGGTCGGCATCCTCGGCTACCTCTTCTACTATTTCCAGAACGAAGCCCGCAAGGAAGCCATCGGCGAAGAGTACACCGCCTGTCAGGATGAATCCGCCCGTCGCGCTTTCGCCGGCCGCCACCCAGGTGAACCCTCCGCCGCCGTCGCCATGATCGAAGTCGGTGACGATCTCAAGAAAGCCAACAAGTTCGCCGAAGCGGCCAAGGCTTACGATGAAGCCAGCCGTTTGGCCGCCCTCGCTGGCAAGGCTCCGGCCGTTAACGCGCTCGGCGTCCGCGCCCGCCTCTACTCCGCCCTCTCCCTCCAGGAAACCGGCGACCCCGAAGCTAGCGCCGCCATCGCCGCGGTCGCCGATGATGTCAGCGCCCCCGAAACCCTGCGCGGCTTCGCCATGCTCACCCTCGCCAACATCGCGATTGCCAAGGGCGATTCCGCGACCGCCTCCAAATGGCTCAACATGATGGATAAGCGCCTGCGCGCCGGCCACGTGTGGAAGAGCGACAAGGAAATGCTCGTGCAGTCCGAGCCCGCGCTCCTCGCTCCGGCCGCACCGGCCGCCAAATAATCCTTCGTCGCAGGAAAAGAAAAGCCCCGGCATTAGCCGGGGCTTTTTCGTGCCTCCGGGCAGGGTCACTTCTCCAACGGCTGCGTGAAGATCGCGCGGTGGATCGGGGTCGGGTAGGGCTCGCCCGGACGGGCGACGGCCCAAAGGATACGGTTGAGCTCATCCTCCGGCGCGCGGTCATACTCGGCGAAGTTCATCTTCCCGGAACGCTCCCAGAAGGCGCTCTTCTTGGTGTTCTTCGCCTGGAGGTCGACCTGCGGCATCAGCGGCGAATAGGGGGTGAGCACGGCTTCCTTGGCGAAGAGGCTGAACATCGGGGTCGCGCCGGCGTCATACTGCGTGAGCGGCGGCAGGCCAAGGATGAGCTCCATTGTACGAATCATGCTGGCCTGCGTATAGAGCGTGCTATCGACGACGCCGCGCTTACACCAAGGGCTGATGACGTAGCCGACGGTGCGATGGGCATCGACATGGTCGGGGCCGTTCTGGGTGTCGTCCTCGATGACGAAAATCGCCATCTCTTTCCAATACTTACTGCGGCTGGCTGCTTCAACGATGCGACCGAGGCCAAGGTCATTACTGCCCACACAGGCTTCAGGCGTGAAGGAACCAGGCGTCGTGCCGGTGGTATGGTCCTCGCCGAGCGACATGATTGTGAAGCGCGGCAGGTCGCCGGTCTTCTCGGCCGCATGCAGGTCGGCGATCCAGTTCTGCACGAGGTCCATATCACGTGAACTCTTGTTGAGGGCGGAACGCTTCCAGGCGCCGCGATTTTCCGAAGGCACGCGCTGGGCGCCTTCGCCGTAATTACGGTAGCTCACCCCATGCCGCTTGCAGAGGTCCCAGAGGTAGCCGTTGGCCGGCGTCTCCATCTCGTCGTTGCCGAAGAGCTTGCCGTGGGCGGAGTAGGACATGATCCATGAGCGCTGGTTAAAATCGGTGGCCATCGCAGCATCAGTCCAACTGTGGCCGTCGACGCTGACCTCGCTATTGCAGTAGAGATTATCGAGGAGGGCGTACTCGCGGGCGAGCTGGTGATGGTTCGGGGTGACCTTCTCGCCGTACATCGTGAGTTTCGGATCGCCGTTGCCGATGGGCTTGCCGGCAGCGTCCTTCATGTCGCCGAGGACCTGGTCGTAGGTGCGGTTCTCCTTGATGATGTAGAGCACGTGCTTAATCGGGCAGGGCTCGCCGACCTTGGACGGGATGACCGAATCGCTGGGCAGCGAGGCGGCGCGCAGCTGCGAAGGATTATAAGGGGAGTTGAGACGGACCTGCCTCGTGTAGGCCACCATCTGCTTCGTGTCGGGCTTGGCGACGAACGAGATCGACCCTTCGAAGGTCTTGCCGGGGTGGTCGAAGGTCAGGCCGTTGTGCAACTTGTTCGGCTTCGGGCTCAGGGCCGGGAAGCTCGCGCGCGATGTGAGTCCCTTGCCGTTGGCGACGAGGAGGAACTTGTTGTCGGGCGTGACGGCGACCGCTGTCGGGTACCAACCTGTCGGGATGAAGCCGTTGACCAAGGCGATCTTCTCGCCGCGGTCCTGGGCTTCTTCCATGAGGTTACCTGAGATATCGGCGACCATCACCGAGTTATTGTCGGCATTGGCGACGAAGAGCGTCTTGCCGTCGGGCGAGATGGCAAGGCCGCAGGGCGTACTGCCTTCAGGCGACTGAGGGTAGAGCGAAGTCGCGATGACTTCGCGGGCGCCTTCCCAGAGGCGGCGGGTCGGGCCGGCGGCCTCGCCGGGCTTCTCGATCTGACCCGTCTGAATGACGTGGACGGAGTTGTCGCCGGAGCAGGCGACGAAGAGGCGGCCATCAGGAGCGAGCGCCACGTCGTTCGGGCGGATGCCGACCGTGATGTCGCGGACGCGCTGGTGCTTGGCGAGGTCGACGATGCTGACGCTGCGGCTGCCCCAGTTCGTGACGTAGAGGTGCTTGCCGTCGCCGCCGAGGGCGACCGAGTGAGGATGCTGGCCGACCGCGACGGACTTCTCGAGCAGGAGGGTGTCCGGCGCGAGCTTCCAGAGCTCATGGCCGCCTTCATTGCAGACGTAGACGACGCCCGTCGTCGGGTGCACGGCGATGCCCGCAAGGAAGACCGCGCGGCCTTCAGGGTTGGGCTTCACCTCGCGGGCGTAGGTCGCCTTGCCGTCCTTGTAATCGAAGATATGGATCACGCCCGTGTCGCCGCCGCTGACGTAGAAGCGGCTGCCATCAGGGCTAAAAGCTAGGCCGTTGAAGGATTCCTTCAGCGAGAGGAACTCCGAGGTGCGCGGCTCGTCGAGCGTGACGACCGTCACTCCCTGCTTATTATAACCCGCGCTCACGGCCAGTACCGCTTTCTTATCCGGGGCGATCACCATGCGCAAAGGCATGTCACCGCTGGGTACATGCAAACCGGCCGGGGTCACGCCCCAGCCGTTGAAGAGCAACGTCGCGCTCGGGGCGAGACCGGGTCGCGTACGGACCGTTGCGGAGTCGACGTCTTCGCCTGCTTGGCGGACGGACGCGCCCGGTAACGGATCAGCCAGAAGGACGGAAGCGAAAGCCAGCAGGGACAAGGGGGCAGCGAAACGGAGGCTCATGGCGGGGTGTCAGCATTACCGCCTGACGGATGACAAATCGCAAGCGGCACCTCGGCCGCGGACCTCTATTCTCCTTGCCAATAAAGGGTGTTCAGCGTGTCTTCTTCTCACCCGTTCGCATAGTGCCGACGGGCTGAATCCCATCCTCCCGGAGCCCGACACATGAACGAAGCAGCGCCTCTCCCGGAAGCCGCCGTCGTGGCCGAAAAGTTGACCAAACGCTACGGCTCGCTCACCGCGATTGAGGACCTCAGCTTCTCCGTGGCTCCGGGTGAAATCGTCGGCTTCCTAGGTCCGAACGGCGCCGGCAAGTCGACGACGATGCGGATTCTCTCGGGCACCATGTCAGGCACGTCCGGCCGCGCGGCGATTTGGGGTGTCTCCGTGGCGCTCGACCCCTCTGGCGCCAAGCGCCACCTGGCCTATATGCCAGAGAATAACCCGCTGCCCGAGGATCTGCGTGTAGAAGAATACCTCACACTCCGGGCCCGGCTGAAAGACGTGGACCCTAAGCGCGTCAGCGAACGTGTCGACAAGGTCATGGAAGATTGCGACCTTACTCGCCGAGCGGCCGGTCGCCTTATCGGCCAGCTTTCGAAAGGGTTCCGCCAGCGGGTCGGTATTGCCGACGCCCTGCTCGCCGAGCCAAAGGTCGTCATCCTCGATGAGCCGACCATCGGGCTTGATCCGCACCAAATCCTCGGTATCCGCGACCTCATCCGTTCACTCCGCGGGAAGATGGCCGTACTCATCTCCAGCCACATCCTCCACGAGGTAGAGCAAGTCTGCGATAAAGTCGTCATCATCAACCGCGGCCGGCTCGTCGCCCAAGGGCGCACCGAAGATCTGCGCCGCGAACTATTACCTGGCTGCAGTTTCAGCATCGTGAGCCGCGCCACCCAAGCTGCCTTACAGGCCGCCGTTGTCGGCATGGATCCCTCCGCCGTCGTCAGCCTCACTTCTTCCACCGACGGCCTAAACACCTACCACGTGAATCTGCCGGCCGGCTCGGCCGCCCGCGAAGTGCTGGCCAGCGGGCTAATCGCGGCAGGTATCCCGCTTCGCGAAATCGCGGAAGAAAAGTTTGGCCTCGAAGACATCTTCCTCGCCGCCACGCGCCGCCACCCGGGAGAGAACCGCCGCCCCTGATGCGACATTTCCGCACCCTCTTGGCCCACGAGCTGCGCTCCGCCCTATTGTCTTGGAACACCTGGGCGGCCGCCGGCTTGTTCCTCGCACTGATGGGCGGAATTCATTTCTTTGCGCTGCTCGAATCCAGTCGCCTCGCCGGCGATCGCACCCCGAACGAGATCAGCCTCTGGTTCTTCTGGCTGCCGCTGCTGTGCGTTCTTCCTCTACTGACTATGAAGAGTTTTGCCGAAGAGCGCCGCTCCGGCACGCTCGCCGCACTACTCACCACGCCGGCGAGCACCGCGGCCGTCGTGTGGGCGAAATTCCTTTCGTCCTGGATTATCTGGGTGGTCTTCTGGCTTTTATTCACGCTCTTTCCGCTACTAACCCAGCAGCGACTCGGCACTCCCGGCGACGCCCGCCTGAGTGATCCCGCGGCACTCTGGGGCGGACTCTGTTTCATCGCCGTGAGCGGGCTGATGCATGTGGCCATCGGCATCCTCTGCAGCTGCCTCACTCGCTCCGCCGCCCTCGCGGCGCTGCTCGCCTTTATCAGCCTCCTCGCGCTGACCGCCGCCGGCGGCGCGCTAGATTCGCTGCCAATCGAAAGCTGGGAGTGGCTCGGCTGGCTGACCGAACCGGCCGCCCACTTGCGCACCTTCGCCCACCTGCAGGACTTCACCTCCGGCATCGTAGACTCTCGCCCGATCGTCCTGTACGGCACTGGCACCCTGCTCTGCCTGGGATTGGCGGTCCTCGCCGTGGAGGGTCAAGAATAACATGGCATACCTTCGCGATGATTTCGGCACCGTGCGCCCCGTCCGCCGCCTCAACCGCGCGACGCAGGCTATCTTGGCGATCGCACTCGCGCTGGTCGTGAACTTCCTCGCCTCGCTGCCGGAGTTCCGGATTCGCCAAGACATCACCGCCAATCACCGGCATTCGCTTGCGGCGGAATCCGCAGAAACCGTGCGGGCCGCCGGTCGCCGCAGCCCCGTCGGCGTAGGTCGTAATAAAGGCTGGGTAAAGGCCGTGGTCGTCACGAACGATAAATCCAACACGGCCCAGGCCATCCGCACCCGCCTCTTCAAACTGCTCGATTCCTATGTAGTGGAATCGAGCCGCGACGGAGCCGCCTGGTTCTCCGTCGCCAACGCGGGCGACGGACGCAACGCGCCGCTGCTCTCGGAACTCGCCGCTCGGCATGGCCCGCCCGATGCCAGCGTCGCGCTGATTCTCTCCTGCGGGACGCGGGCAAAATACATCAGCTACCGGGAGCTCGTGGCCGCCAACGACAGTTTCCGTGGCGAGGAAGCCGTCACCTCGGCGCTCATTGAAATCACGGAAGACAAGGCCGCCGTCTGTTATGTCACCCGCGGCCACGGCGAACTCGGAGTGGAAGACGCCTCGCCCGCTCGCGGTATGTCCCTACTCTCTCGCCAGCTGCGTAACCGCAACTTCGAGGTCAAGCAACTCGACCTCTCGACTTCCACGGAGATTCCGCGCGATGCAGCGATGGTCCTAATCGCTGGGCCGCTCACACCGTTCTCGGTCAAAGAAAATGCCCATCTGCGGAATTACCTCTATGAGCGCAACGGCCGCGTGCTCGCACTGCTCGACCCTGGACATGAACACGGGCTTGAACCCACGCTAACCGAATGGGCCATCTTCACGCCCGATGCCGAATTGCAGGAGCCCGATGCCTCGCGCCGCACGACGGACGGCGATATCGCCCTGCGACGGATCGAAGAGCGCCCGCATCCGCTCACCAAGGTACTGAAAGATCAAGATCTACCGCTGATTGCTTCGCGTCTACGACCCGCCCGCTTCGACGAAGGGAGCGCGCCAGATAGCACCCTGGGCGTCTGGCAGCTGGTGTTCTCCTCCGATAAGGCGTGGGGGCAGACTGACCAAAGCCGCCGCCCAATCAAATTTGACCCGGCGCGAGATCAACCCGGGCCGGTCTGCCTCGTGGCAGCGGCGGAACGCGCCACCGGCATCCGCAAGGGCGTAGGTGGGGCGGGTGGAAGACTGGTCGTCGTCGGCACCTCCGAGATCGCCGCCAACCTCCGACTTAATCGTGGCGGCAACCGCTCTTTCATGACCCAGTGCGCCGCCTGGCTGACGGACCGAGACCGCGCCGTATCCTTGCCGACCCGCACCGAAGGCGAATATCAACTCAATGCCACTGCCGCGGACTTCTGGACACTGGCCATACGTTTTCTTTGCGTTCCGCTCGTTGTCCTCGCAGTCGGGCTTGCGGTTTCCGTGTGGCGACGCAGAAGTTAAGACATCATGCGGATTTCCCGCACCACCGTCATCCTGCTAGTCGCCAACCTAATCGCCTTTGGGCTGTTATGGAAAGCCACGTACAGCCACCAGCCGATCGCCGCCCAACAGGCGCTCCTGTTCCCCGCTACCCCAGCAAAGGTCAGCCTGAGCGAAGGTTCCGGGCGCGTCGTACTCGAGAAACGGAATTCCGCTTGGCGCGTCACCGAGCCGTTTGACTGGCCAGCGAATATTTGGTCGGTCCAGCGGTTACTCGATGAACTTCGCTTCATTAGCGCCGATAGCGGGTTCCTGGCCAGCGAAGCGAAGACCAACGGCGCTGGGCTAGAGGCCTATGGCCTCGCGAATCCACGCTGGGTCCTGAAGGTGACGGCGGAAGCGGGGCCGACCGTTGAAGTGAAGATCGGCGTGCAACCCTCGACCCGCCACCACTTCCTCCTCACGGAGGATGGCAAGCGCATCATCCCCCTGCCGGAAGCGATGGCCGCCGCGCTGGAAGCCAAGTCCGAGAACTACCGCGTGGATAAAATCTTTGAGGTCGCCGACTTCGAAGCCCGCGCCCTATCGGTCCGCTCGCACAACAAAGACGCGGATACGGTCACCGCGCTTACTTGGGAAGCGCGACCACGCCCAGGCCACAAGACACTGCTCCCGGAATGGCGCTTTGAGACGCCTTATGATGCACTCGCCGACGCCGATGCGACCAGCAAGAGCATCACGGAGCTCACCAACCTGCGCGCGAATAAATTCGTGAACCTCGAAGATGCAGCCACGGGCCTTTCTAATCCCGCACTGCGCATCTCCATCGAAGGAAATAGCCGACGCCAAGTCTTACTGATCGGCAAACCCGCGCCCGGTATGCCGACGCTCCTGTGTGCTAAACTCGAGGAAAATACCTCCGTCTTTCTTGTCGAAGCCCGCTCGCTCGAGGATTGGTTCCACCCGCGCGAAGCGCTCGCCGCCACGCGGCCGGCCGACTTCGATCCGGCGCTCGTGACAGGCTTCACCATCGCTTCGGCGGGTCGCTCCATCACCCTCCACCGACTGGAAGGCAACGGCGGCGAGGCCCGCTGGGAGATTCCCGTCGCCCCGGGATCGACGGCCACCAAGCGCCGCGAAGCGGATTCCCGCATCGTCAGCCGCTTCCTTGAAGGGGTTTCGCAACTGCGCGCCGTCCGGCGTAAATCTAATTCGCCAAGCGGCGCCACGGTTCCCGCCGTCATGGCGCTGGCAAACCCTGGCACGACCTCATTACAATCCCTCGAACTGGAATTCGGAGCGGAGCGTGTCGTGCTCACCTTCACCGATGACCCCGAGAAGAATACAGGCACGCGCATCGTGCACGCCAAAGGATCTCCGCTCGCCGCCCTCTGTGATATCTCGCTACTTAAAGGAGGACAGCAAAACGTCGAGCCGCAGGCATGGCGCAAACGTACCCTCGCCGAACTACCGCAAGGGGCGAAGGTCAGCGGCCTCCGCCTGATGACCCGCCCTGAAGGTAAGGTACTCGGCGAGGCCCGCCTCGGGCCGGATGGCAATTGGGCTGGCAACGGCCGACTGGACCCAGCGAACGCTCGCCGGCTCGCCGCTGGCCTGGCGGAAGTAAAAGCCACCGACTTCCCCGGACGTGATGTCGGCGCCGGCGGCTGGAAGTTCGAGTTGCGTGTCACCGATCAGGCCACGACCGGCGGTGCCGCCGCAAGCGAAACATTTCGCACCTATCTTTGTTCCTCCCCTTTCAACCCACGATCCCTCCTGATGCATGACGAGGCCGATGAAGATGATTTCATCCTCGATACTGGTTTGGCGGAAATCCTTATCCCCCTCCTGAACGAAGCCGGCCGATGAAAGCGCGGGAAGCCAGTTCCCCGTTGCGCAGATTCTTGCGCGGGTTGACGAACACCTGCCTACTCCTCCTATTGCCGGCGCAGCTGACACTCTGGTGGGTCGCGACACTCGACCATCCCACCAGAATGCCCGACTTCGTTGCAGATATGCTCGTCGAGCGTCTCGCAAAAGAAGGGGTGCGCCTCCAGGCACGCAGCCTCTGGGTGCTACCGGACTTGACCATCGCGGCCGATGATCTAGCCATCGGCATCGAAGGACTCACCGGCGAGATCTTCACCGCCTCGCACCTCGAGCTCGGGCTTAATCCCACGCAACTGCTGGTCGGGAAGGCCGAACCGACCCGACTCCGCATCAGTGGGGCGCGACTGTGGTGCCCGGCCTCCGTCTCCGCCGCCGGCGAACGGCGCGCCTTGACGGAGGAAATTATCATCGATGTCGCCAGCGAAGGCCGCTGGCTAATCCTGCGCTCCGTGCAAGTCCGTGCCGGAAAACTTACCTGCAACGTAAGTGGGGAGATCCCGGCGGCTTTTCTACAATTCGGGCCGCGGGGGCCACAGGCCGCCCCCGCTTCGCTGGTCAAAAATATCGCCACTATCCTTGGGCACGTCGAGAACACGCTGGCGGTAGCGGAACGTTCGGGCGGTGCGACCATCGGCATCCTCTGCGCTGGCGACCGCGACGGCGGCGCCAAACTTTCGGCGTACGCCTTAATGGGCAACGACTGGGCCGATCAAAAACTTGGCTTCATCCAAGTTCGCTCATTCGCCCTGCGCGGGGCTATTCAACTCGACCGAGACGGCCGGATTTTGAAATGGCAGGCCGAGGGCGCAGCCGAGGAAGCGGCTTGGCGTGATTTTTCGGGGCGGCACCTTCGCTTAAAAACCCAAGGTACCGCGAGGCTAGCCGAGACGAGCATTACGATCTCCGCCACAGACATCGTCGGCGCCGGTCTGCCAATTTCCCGGGCAGACTTCACGGCGACCCCGGCCGCCGACGGCGGGGCGGACGTGGGCTTCCACCTGATTTCCGGAGGATCTTTCGCTGCCGGACGATGCAGCCTAACACCGCAAGGAGCGGCCTCTCTCCATGTCGACTACGCTCGACTGGTCGTCGCCGAATTCGCCGCCGTTCCCACCATCGGGAAAATCCTGCAATCCGCTCAGATTGGAATCAGTGGCGACCTCCTACTCCGTGATTTCGCCCTGGCTACCAACAGCAATCATCAGCTGCTCTACACCAGCGGCGAGGCATCATGCACGGGATTCAGCGGGCTGGGCCTTTCTGCCGCGACGATTTCACCAGACAAGGCTCTACCGCTGGTCACGCACTTCGACTTCCAGCCCCTCCGCCAGCCCTATCCATTACGCCTACGCGAGCTGCGGATGGCTTCCGTAACCGGCGAAGCGGACTGCGCCGTGAGCGTCGGCGGCGCCTTTATCTTGCACCTGCACGGAGACCTAGCCCCGGCATCCCTCGACCGCGTCCTCGGCAAGTGGTGGGAGGACCTCTGGAAGCTAATCGAGACCCGCACACATCCCTACGCCTTCATTGATGTCGAAAGCCACTGGGGGTCCGAGAAGAGCATCGTGAGCGGGCGGGCCTTGCTCGAACGCTTCGACTTCATGGGCGCGCCGTTTCGCCGGGTTGAAGTAAGTATCGATGCCAATCCCGCTCGTACCTATATCGGACTGCATCATCTGGCCGGAGGAACCACCGAGGCCGACGGCTTTGTCGATGGCTCGGCGACTTGGGATTGGTCGAAGCCCGCCGCGCTCGCCGGACCTGTCGTGAAAGCCTCGGGCAACATCCAGCCGTGGATTGCCGCGCGATGTGCCGGCAAGGAGTTCGGCGAAGTCCTCAAAGGATTATCCCTGCCGGCTAATCATCGATTTGAGCTCGAGGTAACGCCCACCGGAAAGACTCCCGTCATTCATGCCGCAATTACCTGTGCCGGGGAATTTAAGGCCTGGGGTGTTGCTGGAAAAGACCTGAGGGTCGAAACCGAAACCTCGGCTGAGGTCATGGCCATCAAGGCTGAGCTTGGGCTCGCCGGCGGCACCGCCGAGGTCAGGCTGAAAGGCGACCCACTTCACGAGACGCATATTGAGTTAGGGCTCAAGGGGTGCGACCCCGCGGCCATCA